>WAQR01000284.1 GCA_015520145.1 Candidatus Hydrothermarchaeota archaeon | reverse complement strand
GTGTATAATTTTGCACAGTTTAGGGATATATTTTTTTCGATTTGGCCTTCTCTGGCGTGTTTGAATGGTACAAGCCTTTGAGACTGGCCCAATCCGCGATTAGGATAAAAAATTCATGCGTAGTACAACCTCATTCCTAAGGCTCGACTTTTAGGTATCCCCGCTATCGCTTCGATACCCCTATTTTTCCCCAGGGTTTTTGCGTAAGCAAAAATGGTAAGAGAGAGTCCCGTCGGCCGGATTCGAACCAGCGACAAAGGGATCTACAGTCCCCCACTCTACCAGACTGAGTTACGACGGGATTATTATTCCTTGTTTCGCCTAAACGCCAAGGTAGGTCTCATCGAATAATCTTCTTGGCTTTTAGTCTCTGGCTCGCCTAAACGCCAAGGTAGGTCTCATCGAATAGTCTTCTTGGCTTTTAGTCTCTGATTCCAGTAAAGTATAAATAACCACGGTAAAGTTAATTAAACTGATTGAAATGAAGTTTTCCATCCCCCCTACAGCCCCAATATTGATATTTATATTATATTCAGTGTTCCTGCTACCACCTGCCAACGCCCAGGACGGCGGACTATTTGTCTTAGAGCACAACATAACCTACACCCTCAACGAAAATGATTTCGATGTCGAAGAGACGATCGTATTTGGCAATGCTGGCAATCCCTTCACCTTCGATGATAAAATCGTATTCCAGCGGGGTAATGCGAGAGACGTAGAGGTAACAGGTGCGCGTCGTCATGATATCGATTACACTACATACCCGACGAAGATTACAATCCACCTCATGATAATGAAAGGCCAGAGATTCACCATCAAAATGCGTTATAAAGAGTCCGACATGCTCGATGAGCAAAATTCAATAAAACTCTTTGAAGGCGCGGCACTCAGGAAATATCCATGGCTTGTAAATAATATCAATATCAAATTCATTGCACCAGAAGGCTACCAGTTTGGATATATCTCTCCACAGCCCACTTCCAGAGAAACCGATTTCAACCGCATGGTGCTCATTTATAAAGAGTCTATTTTCAATAATCTTACTGCAATCCAGGACGGATTCCCTGTAAAGATCGAGTATGCAAGATTCAGGGATCTTGCATTCTCAGACATAAAAATGTCACGCGACCGTATCCTGGAAGCCGAATACGATATCGAAGATGCAAACAGTACAATAGAAAACGCAGAGAATTACGATACAAATCTGACAAACGCACGTGAACTTTACAGCGATGCTGTGACACTAATAAGCAACGCCAGGACACAGTTGAAGCTGGCAGAACTCCAAAACGACCCGGTCTACGAAGGAGGCTACGATCCGTATAGGGCATATCTTAGTGCAGGTGTTGCAAAGTCACTGGCAAAAGAGTCTTCAAGAAAAGCTACAGGTGCTAAAAACCTAGCCAATTTCGAGATACAGCGTGCTCTGGAGAGGAAGATATCTGACCTTAGCTTAAATGTAACAAAAAAGTCTCAGCTCCTTGAAGAGGATGTAAATAAGAGACTTGAAGAGATTACAAAAAAACCTGATGTCGAAAAACGTCCGCACTATCCAGGATATCTTAAATATTCCATACCCCTGCTCATCGTACTGGTCATCGCTGGCGTACTGCTTAGATCAAGAAAACAGGAGCACTGGATTAAAAAAGGCAGGGTCTCTGACTTCAAAGTAATCGGGGACCTCAAAAGAAAGACATTCAATGGTTTCGAGAAGAAGGTTGACACAGTCAAGAAGGGCGAGGAAATAGCAGACCGCATTGTAATGCTGAGGAAAGATAAAGAAAAGCTGAAACTTGGTATTAAAAACAGCCGGATGAAACTGGAATCAGGGGAGATAACAGAAAAACAGTTCATTGAAGAGGAAACCAGGTTAAACAAGAAGATTGCGGAAACTGATAAGGAGATCTATTCTCTTGAAAAGGAATTAAAAGACCTAAAGAAGATGAAGAAGATGAAGAAGATTGGGAAGGTCGGGAAGGTTGGGAAGGCGGGGAAGATAAAGAAGGGAAAACAGGGTGGATGAGATGCCATGAAGAAGGTAGAACACATCTCCCTTAAAACCGAGATGAGTGTTAACGGGATTGTAGAGGAATATAAGAAAGCAGGTGTGCTCGGTGCAGGTAACCTTGCCAGGGCATGTGACATATATGAGGAGATGCTTTTAAAGAAGGCATGTGTTTTCCTGGGGCTCTCCGGCCCGGTTATCCCATCTGGCCTGCGAAATGTTGTAACAGATATGATAAGGTCAGGGTATGTCGATGTGATTGTGACCTCAGGGGCGAACGTTGTCCATGACATGATCGAGGCATTTGAGGGGAGGCATTACTGCGGCAGTTTTTTTGCAGATGACATTAAATTGAATAGAGATAAGATAGGGAGGATCGGGAATGTATATACGAGGATGAAGGATTTCGAGGTATTCGAGGACCGTGTGCAGGAGATCCTCAAAGAGATAGATGAAAAAAAGAGAGAGAACCTGTCAGTTAGAGAGCTTCTGTCTTTTGTCGGGTCAAAGATTGGGGATAAAAACTCCTTTCTAAAAGCAGCGTTTGAGCACAATGTCCCTGTGTTTTCTCCAGGGATCGTGGATTCGATGCTCGGACTCCAGCTTTTCTTTTTTGCTGAGAGAAACAGGATGGTTCTAAACGTGGTAAAGGACATGAAAGAACTTTCTGATATCGTGTTTGACGCAAAGAAGACCGGTGCCGTCATCCTCGGCGGCGGGGTTCCGAAACATTATATACTCGGCGCCAACCTTTTAAGGGATGGGATAGATTACGGGATACAGATGACACTTGATAGAGAGGAGGCGGGGAGCCTCAGTGGCGCACGGCTTGAGGAGGGTATTTCCTGGGGCAAGGCCAGGGCGGAGAGCAGGATTGTTTCTGTTGTGGGGGATGTGACCATCCTGTTCCCTATCATGGTTGCAAGTATCAAGGAGCGATTCAGGTGAGATTTAAGTGATTTTGAAAAAGGATAAGGGGATTATTCTGGCACTGGATGTCGAGAGCAGAGTGGAGGCCGTCAGGGTCATGGAAGAGGTAGAAGATTATATCGATGCGATCAAAGTCGGGTATCCACTGATACTCAATACAGGGCTTGGATTCATAAAGGAGCTTGGGAGGTTTAAAAAGCCGATAATCGCGGATTTTAAGGTGGCAGATATCCCTGAAATCAGCAGGATTATCTGTGAACTGGCGGTGGAAAATGGGGCGGATTATGTTATTGTTCACGGGTTTGTGGGGGAGGACGTCGTCAGGGAATGTTCGAGGGTTGCGAAAATCTTCGTGGTTGCAGAGATGAGCCACGCGGGGGCTGAAACGTTTATGAAGGAGAATGCGGAGGAGATAACAGGGCTGGCGGCAAGATATGCATATGGTATCGTCGCACCGGCAACCCGCCCACAGAGTATAGCGAAACTAAAGAAGATTGCAGGGGACCTTGTGATTATATCTCCGGGGGTCAGGACTCAGGGAGGGGTGCCTGGAAGTGCAATAAAAGCCGGGGCAGATTTCGAGATAATCGGGCGGGGGATATATCTGGCAGATGACCCGCGGGAAGCTGCAAGGGGGTTGAGACGAAAAGGCGAGAATGCTGATTGATTAGGCTCATCTTGGCTTTTCGTCGAACCAGAGCCTAAAAGCCGGGGATTCTAATCAGTCAGACTAGTCTTGGCTTTTAGACGAACCTGAGACGAAAAGGCGAGAGAACTTATGATTAGGCTCATCTTGGGCTTTTAGGTGAATCAGGGCTGATAAAGGTTTCGAGAGGAGGGGTATCTCGGCTCATCCCTCACTGGAAAATGCGAATGTGCCCCATATTTTTAGTTTTCCCGTGGTCTTGGGGTGCTGTCAACTTCAGGATTTAACCACCCCCAGTAGATTACACATCCTTTCGAACTCTGTTTTGCCCTCCACGGGGTCAGATGGTTCACCCAATGTTTGATGTATCCCGGCGTGGTTGTAGTACAGGACGAACGATCGCAAGAAATTAGAGACACGGCC
>WAQR01000283.1 GCA_015520145.1 Candidatus Hydrothermarchaeota archaeon | reverse complement strand
CGAAATAAAGACCAATTAAAAGCAGCAGGCCGGAGGTTACTATAATTATAATACTTTTCTGTTTCTGGTGAGGAGACTCTTCTCCATGGTCTGTTGCGCATGCATGGCAGCATCTATTGTGGCTTTTATGGCTCTCATCATGATTTCTATGATTCTCTTCATTCTCTTTCATGTTCAACACCCATCTTGATCAACTTGGTGACATGCCTGTCGTCCAGCGAATAGTATACCACCCTCCCTTCTCTTCGAAACTTTACAAGCTTGAGATTCCTGAGGAGTCTTAGCTGATGCGATATCGCAGACTCAGTCATTTCAAGGATGGCAGAGATGTCGCAGACGCAAAGCTCTTCTATAGAAAGGACGTGCAGGATCTTGACCCTTGTCGGATCACCTAAGACCTTGAAGATCTCTGCCAGTCCAGCCGCCGTCTTATCCCCTATCATCCTGGTCTTTACCTTTTTGACCTTCTCTTTATCCGCATAGAATACTTCGCATACATCTCTTTCTTTTGCCATAATCTCCATCCCAAATCATTTTCAAATAATCTCAATATATGAGCTGTTGTTCAATAGTTCATGTAATGGTATTTTTAATGATATAAATACTTTACTGAGATACGGTGTGTGTGTCCTATCCTGAAAACGCCTCACACTTCCGGATATCGGGAATATTGGACTCGTAAAGGTAGTAAGGTGAGGGTCTCGTAGAGTACGAATATTGGGACAGCTGGGAATAACAGTACAGCAGAGGATATGCGCTACCGCGAAAATAATAACTGTAATCTACAAACAGGATTTTACATAATACTTTTGCACAAGACTTTTATATTGGATGTATTATTATATCATAATATAACAGAGGTATAGAAGTGGATCAGGTAAAACTGGAGGTAAAAACTGGAAAGGAGGTTTTATAATGGACAATAGAGAGGCAGAACAGAAACTAACAGGGCTTTTGAGACTTGAAGAATATCCTACAGCAATAAAGTTTGCCAAAACAAAAGAAGATTTTAGAGGTGTGAAGATGATACCTAAAAAAGGTATCTATTCGTGCCAGGTCTTTAAAATAGCATCCACAGGAGGGTTCGCTGTTGGTGCAGATGCAGATTCCCTGGCGTGTCTAAACGAAAGGGTTATTTTCGGGATAGCAACCGAGGAGAGTATGCAAAACGCGCTGGACATAGAGATCCAGAAATATGCAGGCGGGAACAAAGAAATCGGGAAGAAGATGATAGAGAAATGGCCAAAATTGAAATGTATTGGAGTGATGGCAGCGCCTTTAAGCAAGACGAGGTTTCATCCTGATGTAGTGATGCTTACAGTAGATGCCTGGAAGACCCAGCGGCTGATCCATGCGTACACATATCACGACGGCGAAGATCTGATATTCAGGGCAGGTACAAATGCCACACCCTGCGCCTATGGTGCGGTATATGTGACCAACACAGGAAAACCCAACCTGGCGGCCACGTGTTCCGGTGCAAGGGAATACGGGAAATACCAGACCGACGACATCGCCTTCTTTATCCCTTATAAAGATATGGAGAAAGTAATAAAAGGATTGGAAGAGACAGATAAAACCGGATTAAAAGTGCCGCACTTTATAGACTTCGGCGTTCCTACGAAAAAACCGAAAGAGCTTTTTGAAGCACCTGAGGAGCAGAGATAGAGGAGTAGAGAGATAAAATGGAGATAGAAGGAATAAACTTCCCGGACGATGCGTACTATGAGACATTTGGAAGCTATACCATGGTTCAGATAGAGGATGGAAAGGGAAGGATACTGATAACGGAGTTTGCCCTGAAACTCATGACAGATGTGGTTTATATAGAACTTCCGTTTGAAGGGGACGAGATAACTCAGGGAGAGGCTTTTGGGATGATGGAAACCGTGAAAGCGACTGGAGAGACGATCGCGCCTATAAGCGGGAAGGTGATAGAGATAAACGAAGACGCAATAGGAGATCCAAATGTCCTAAAAGAACCTGGCAAAAACTGGCTGGTCGTTGTTGAACCAACCAATCT
>WAQR01000282.1 GCA_015520145.1 Candidatus Hydrothermarchaeota archaeon | reverse complement strand
ATGTTCCTTTGCAACCCCTACCGCAACATCGTGAAGTTCATCCCGACGTTGTTTCAATCCTTGTTTTAGTGGATGTTCCTCTGCAAGCTAGGTAAAACCTTTCCGAAAAATCGTCACCCCCTGTGTAGAACTTCCTGGATGTTCTCATCGATTTTCATCAACTCACGAGTATCCTGTTCCACGTACTCCATGTCCCTGTCTTTGGGTGTACAGGCAAGCGTAAATGCTGCACCCACCACGGAGTTTCCACCTGTAACGTCCACGATCACCTCGCTTTGCACCAGCCCGCGTTCCTCGTCTTGTTGATGGGCTGGGTGGTAGGTGGAGTCATGAGGTTATTTCTCTTTCTCCGTTCATCATAAAATATTATTATCACCCCCAAAACAAACACAGAGATGATTATAATCGTCAACGTCCCTGTCCAGTAATACCCCATCAAACTCACAATCAGATCAGAGATTACCTTGTCAAGCAAAAACTCGTAAAAAAGAATGCTGAATATAATGGTGATCCAGGTTTTCCTTTTAGTAAATCTATAAAATTCTTTTACAACTTCATTCATGGTCATCCACCCGCCCTCCAGCACACCTTGCATATCCGTTCATCTTTCTTCAACCGCTCCTCCAACCCCTTATCCTCGAATGTCAGCTTGAGAGATTCTGAGTCCCATTCCACCGGCCCTTTGCCGCACCATACTCCGTATAGCGTTATGCCGCCGATTTTTATCATCCCGTAAACCAATGCACTAAAATAGACAAGTTCCACAACCTCTTCCCAGGAAGTCTCAAGCTTTTTTGGTAGCTCGTAAGTCTGCCGTATGTGAACGGTCTTGATCCTTTTATCACATGCCGCCGTCACGAAATTGCCGTCCCCTGAGAACAGCATCAAATCAACTTTTCTTTCACTTTCAAACTCTGAATAACCCCTGATAATGTCCTGGTCCCCTCTCTCTCCAATAATCTCCTCGGCGTGGTATCTCTTCATCAACTTCCTGTACTCCACAGCCCCAATTCTATGTTTCCTGGCATTTAATGGGGGCTGGTTAAAGAACTCTCCAAATCCCCTTCCAAGAGTCTGCTTCAGGAGATTGACTTTATCCTGGCGCATTTTCCTGTCCCACTTCGGATGGAGTTCATCCAGTATCCCGCTATGCAGGCAGTACCCGCAGTTTACTTTAGACAGGATCGAAGGCAACCTGTGCCTCAGCGTATTGGTATCAAAACCCAGATAGAGTGGCTTTGCTCCCTTCAATAAGTCTCTGCCAGCCTCTTTTTGCAGTGTCTTATCCAGTGTATCAAAGTTATCGGGCTTAAGCACCCCCGAGACCTGAAACACCAGCCTGTAATCATTATGGTCAGGGATTTCCATCATTACCCTCTCGTCAATCCTTCCCCTCAGGCCGTTATGGATGTCTGCATATTCATCTATCCCCGACGTTTCAATCTCTGGTCTTTCACCAAGTTTCACAGTGTATAATCTAAGAGGTTTCAGCCCCTTGCCATCAAGAGGAAAAACGACCTTTAACTCTCTTTTACCTTTAATAATTAATTCGTTAAGCAGCGCCCCGAGCATCCTCTTTTCTATTATCATATTCTCGACCCCAGCAGATAGCTTTTCATCTCAAAGAGTTCTTGTTTGGGCATGGGTATTTCGATATATGGCTTATCCAGGTAGCTGGTATCGATTAGATGCAGATAGTATACCCTGTCAGCTTTATCTGCTACAGACTCCCCAACCCCGAGATACATGGTAAATGCAGACATGAACTTTCTCCCTGGAGTCATGTCCACGGCAACCTCGCTGCCCGCCTGCTTTTCCTCTTTCAAAATCTTCCCGATAGTCTCAGCGAACTTCTTGAAGTCCGTCTCTTCAGCCTCTACTTCTTTTATGTCTGCCCGGACGCCGAATTCAGATATAAGCGTGTCCAAAATCTCCCTCACCCTACCCACGTTGCCGTTTTTCTTAACCTTTTCATTTATGAGAAGATATATTTTTTCAGGCACGAAATCATCCTGCCTGCAAGCAGCCCATAAAGGATTCACTACAGCAAAGGGGCTCATACCAACTACAGTTATCCATACTCGCAATGCACGCACCTCTCGTCATCTATTTTGTATTTATGCCAGACACTCATTCAGGTCCCTCCTCGATTTTCAATACTTCCCCCACCTGATAGTCAGGAGCATGGGATTCAATGATTATCCCGCCGTCTATCCTTGGGTCAAATATGGCTAAAAATTTTGTCGGGTGGTAGTGGTGGACCAGGAAGCCGTAAAGCCATATCGGTCCGCGTCCGCTTAGAACGACTCCCTTAGTGCCTTTGAGCCTTGGGGGATTGATTGATTTCAGATCATCCGGGACGAGGGGACCGTCCAGTTCAAATAGCAGGACGTTCCAGTCCTCCTCTTCTTTGATGTCAAATTTTATTTTCGTCATGGTCTGACCTACCAATCAATTTTTGATTCGTCCAGCAGGTACTACTCCCTGCCTTTCAGTTTTATCATTCACCTATTTTCCTGTTTATTTTTTCTATTAGATAGTTAAAAATATTCCTGGCTTTTGTAAGGGCAAGTTCTGTTTCTTCTCTAGTATAGGCATCTGGAGGAGAGACCAGTCTACGTTCGATCCTGAAAGGATATCTTGATTTTGTAACATGAGATTCTAAAAACTGTAAATCCTTTATTATATCCCTTTTATCAATAAAGCGCGCTAATATCCCTGAAATATTGTGTTTTCTGACGCCTGTTATACCTCTACACGCCAGATATGACTTTGATATCTTCTCTGCGGATTGCTGGGAATAGAATACACTTGCATAATTGTATTTCCCTTTTTCAAATAGTTCTGCTGCAAGCTCAAGGTCGCTCCTGGCAGATCTTTTAAATGCCTGAATTAACTCTCGATCCATGCTCCAAGCTCTCCACTGTAAATATATCTTCTTCTGATGTCATGATCGAATCTTTCCAGTATGTTATCTTTAGACGTATCATAAATTATTTTATATCCCCGGGTTATGTCGATAAATAACGGTGATTCTGATTTAATGTTGTCATAGAATTCGTTACTGGATAACAATAATGGAGAGATTTTTATCCCATAGGTCATGGCAATATCTGTGGTGATATCCAAAATATCTTCCATCCTCTTTTCCCATTCATCGGGTAATGTCTCTAAGACAATGAGCACGTCTATGTCGCTGTCTTCTCTCTCTTCTCCCCTTGCATAGCTGCCAAAGAGGATGATCTTTTGTATTTTGTCGGCGTAGTTCTTTTTGGCTCTCTTTACGAATTCTTGAAGGGCTTTTTGT
>WAQR01000281.1 GCA_015520145.1 Candidatus Hydrothermarchaeota archaeon | reverse complement strand
TCACTTATTTCCGTTATCGATTTCGTTATTACCTCATCAGAGTGCTGAACATACTGGTTCATTGTTCCATAATTCATTACTATAATTTGCAACCCAACCAGACTCAACGGCACAATATAATCCCACTTCGTATTCTTTTTCGGCCTTAGAAGTGACCTGAGCCAGCCTGTGATACACCCCTGCACTTTTCCGAGGTATGTGCGTTCTTTGGGATTATGGATGTTTTTTACCCCCACATCAGTTCCTCCTCTATTCTCCTGATGCTGCCCTGTTTATGTTCATAATTATATTTAAATACCATACCCGAAAATGAGTTTAGTTATGAATATCGTACTCACAGGATTTATGGGTGCTGGCAAGACCACGGTCGGAAAAGCACTGGCAGAAAAAACAGGGATGCCGGTAATAGACACAGATAATAAAATAGAAGAAGACAGTGGAATGGAAATCTCCGATATATTCGAAAAATACGGTGAGCCGTACTTTCGTGAGCTTGAAAAAAAAGCAGTTTCCAGGGTTTCAATGCTTAAAAACCACATAATCGTGACAGGCGGCGGAGTCGTTCTAAACAAAGAGAATATCAAAAATTTAAGGAGAAATGGCATCATCATCTATCTCCACGCAACACCAGAAATCATCTATGACAGAATAAAACACACAACCCACCGCCCACTGCTCCGGTGCCCCGACCCGCTTTCTAAAATAAAAGAACTTTTGAGCAGTCGTGCACCATTTTATGAAGATAACGACCTGACAATAGATACATCAAACCTGACAATTGACGAAGTCGTAAAAGAGATACTCGACAAAACAGGTCAAAATCTCAAAAACGAGTAAAATAAATATCAAAACATCACGAGCTGATAAACATGCCAGGATTCAGACCACACATCAGGACAAACGAACACGGCAGCCTTACAATAGGAGGAGTGGATGCCGTAGAGCTCGCAAAAGAGTTCGGAACGCCCCTTTACGTGATAGACGAAGACAGGATAAGACAGCGGTACAGAGAGTTTGTCAAGGCATTCAAATCCCTCTATCAGAACGTAGAGATAAAATATGCATACAAGGCAAACACGAATCTGGCAGTACTCAACATCCTAAGACAGGAAGGTGCAGGTGCAGACATCCTTTCAGAAGGGGAACTTTTCATTGCACAAAAGGTCGGGATAGAACCCAGAGACATCATTTTCACAGGGAACAACAAGACAGACACAGAACTTGAGAAAGCAGTTGACGCAGGGGTAATCATAAATCTCGACTCCATCCACGAACTTGAACGCCTGAAAAAGGTATGCGAAGAAAAAAGGAAATGTGCAGACATCTCCTTTCGGGTAAACCCGGCAATCTCGCCGGAGACCCATCCCCATCTCTCCACAGGTTTAAGAGAGAGCAAATTTGGAATACCTGAAGAAGATGTAATAAATGCATACAGCCTGGCAACAGACCCTGAATATTTCAGGATCCAGGGGATCCATATGCATATAGGTTCCCAGATAACAGTAAGCAGACCTTACGAAATCGCAGTAACCAAATTATTCGATATAGCAGGGAGATTGAAAAATGACCTGGGTATAGACCTGAACTTCGTGGACATCGGCGGAGGGCTTGGCATCAGATACCAGGCAGAAAATGAGTTCATAACACCTGACGACCTGGCAGAAGCGGTTGTACCGCTAATCAATAAAAAGATAGAAGAACACGGCCTTAGACCCCCCACAATATTCCTCGAGCCCGGCAGGTACATAGTCGGGGATTCCTCAATCATGCTTACAAGGGTCTATACAATAAAGAGAACACCCTACAAGAAATTCATCGGAACAGATGCAGGGTTTCATATCCTGCTAAGACCGATATTATACGGTGCACACCACGACGTCATCGTTGCAAACAAGATGAATCAGGCACCAGAAGAGAAAGTTGATATCGCAGGAAACGTCTGCGAATCTGGAGATATACTTGCAAAAGACAGGATGCTCCCAAAAATCGAAAAGGACGACATCCTTGCATTCATGGACACCGGGGCATACGGTTTTATTATGGCCTCACAATACAACTCGAGACCGAGACCTCCAGAAGTTCTGGTAAAAGACGGGCAGTACGATCTCATAAGAGAACGAGAGACGTTTGACGATTTACTAAGAAAGCAGAGAGTACCAGAAAGGCTTAAACCAGCTCTATAGCCAAGGTCCATAACCAGCTCCATAACCCGGTCTATAAATCCCACTCACACCCCCACACACCCCTCACACCCCACATCCTCGAAATAACACCTCAGCACCTCTGCGACACTCCACGCCTGCGAGATGCAGCCCCGGGGTCTATGCGGCGGGTCACCATCAAATATCTCAGATATCGTCCCAAGCCCTGCATCACCAACACTCTCAATTAGAGGCTCGAGAAATTTTCTCGCATTGCGTCTGCCGTTCCGACTGCGGTGTATCCTCACATACGCAGAAATAAACGGACCGATGAGCCACGCCCATACAGTCCCCTGGTGATAGGCTGTATCCCTGGAATATACACCGCCCTCATACCTCCCCCTGTACCTCGGATCGCTGGGTGACAGGCTTCTTAGACCAAACGGCGTGAGCAGCTCGTCCTGAACCTTCGTCACAACCGCCCTCTGTTTCCGTTTATCCAGCACAGGGAACGGAAGGCTTACAGCAAATATCTGGTTTGGTCTAATAGAAGCATCAGTCTCCTCAATGACATCATAAAGGCATCTTTCTTTT
>WAQR01000280.1 GCA_015520145.1 Candidatus Hydrothermarchaeota archaeon | reverse complement strand
TTTGGTGACCTTGAGAGGGTATGCAAAAAATTTGTCGATTGCCAAGGGGTCATTCATGAAAAAATGGAATCCTTTCGGAGATACTGCCAGGGCTTGATGAGTTCCCATGGCGTGCCATCAAGGCCAGGAGCTATCACATTATGCATTATAATCCTTCTTTACTTAACCGTCTTTATTTAATCTATCTAAACAGACTTTACTTAAAACTTTACTTAAACAGAGTCTTTGCATTTTCAAACATTACTGTAAAGTAGCACCTCCTCGACCTGTTCGACCTGTAAAAGCGGGCATGTAAAAGCTGTCAATATCCATGAAAAATAATAAAAACGCTAAACGAGTTAAAATTAATCAGTAACAAATGACCAGCATGTGAATCAATATGAGAACCAATATTATAAAAATAATAAAAAAGAAGATGCGTAAAGAGAGATATGCTATTTTATGTCTAATGGAAGAACACGAATTTAAAAGTTTAGGCGAAAATCGTAAGTTTCAACAGGAGAAGCTTTACAAAATAGTTAGTTATGCATATGAGAATGTACCCTACTATAGAAAGGTCATAAGAGAAAATAAAATCAGTATCTCAGAGGACACTATATTTGAGGATATCAAAAAAATACCGCCATTAACGAAACCTATCCTGAGAAAGAATTTTGATTCCCTAAAAGCCACAAATTTTCGTGGATATTTCTATAAGAGTACATCCGGCGGCAGTACCGGCGAGCCTGTCATTTTTCTGCATGATGAGTCCTATTCAAATGCCAGCTTTGCTGCAAAGGAACTGTTCTATTCCTGGGCAGGATTGATGGATGGCGATACTTTAATACGTTTGTGGGGATCTGAAAGGGATGTTTTTGGAGAAAAAGAAAGCCTGTATATAAGATTGAAGAACAGGATATTAAATCGATACACTCTCAACACATTTGTGATGAATGATGAAAAGATGAGGAGATATATCGAAATAATAAATAAAAAGAAACCTAAAGTTATAGAGACTTATGTGCAGTCTGTATATGAATTAGCAAGATTTATCAAAAATAATAGACTGGAAGTTCACTCACCTCACGGAATAATTACTTCTGCTGGCACATTATATCCAGAATTTAAAGAATTAATTGAGGATGTATTTCAAACAAAAGTCTACAATCGCTATGGATCAAGAGAAGTTGGGGATATGGCCTGCTCATGTAAGAAAGACGAAGGTCTGCACCTAAACATGTTTAACCATTATGTCGAGATTTTAAATGACAGATTAGAACCATGTAACCCCGGGGCGATGGGGCAGGTATATGTTACAAGCCTGCATAATAAGGTCATGCCTTTGATACGCTATCAAATAGGGGATATGGCGGTTCCTGCAAAGAATGAGCAATGTTCATGTGGCAGGGGACTGCCCCTAATCGAGAAAGTCGCCGGGAGAACGGTTGACATCTTCAAGACCAAAAATGGAGAACTAATCGATGGTGAATATTTCACACACCTGCTTTATTTTAAAGAAGGGATTGAGAAGTTCCAGGTTCTCCAGAAAGATTATAACTCCATAATAGTTTCAATAGTATTAAAAAAGAAAGAAAGTCTAAAAGACATTGAAGAAGAGATTGAAGACATAACCCAAAAAATTAAGCTGGTTATGGGTGAAGGGTGTAATGTGAAATTTAAATTTGTAGATGAAATACCTCCAAGTAAAAGCGGCAAATATCTCTATACTATCAGCGAGGTCAGTTAGATGATCGAACAAAATCTGGTCTATGTTCACAAAACCGATGTTTTTAGTTATCCTGAAGCCCCGTTTGATCCGGGCAAGGTATATCCTGAGTTTGAATCAGGAGATATCATAAACAGCCAAAGCAGGGAAAATGGAGTATATGAAAATGTCAGGGCGACCCTCATAGGACTAAAATTAGACCACAAGAATATAGGAACTAAAAAATGGAATCCCTTCTCTGAATTTATAAAAAAAGGAGACAAAATAGTAATAAAACCAAATCTTGTCAGACACGAGCATCCACAGGGTGATATCGGTGTTTTAAGCATGATAACACATGCATCCATAATACGGCCTATAATAGACTATGTACTATTAGCCACGCAAAAAGACTGTAAAATAACGATATGCGATGTTCCTCTGCAAAAAGCGATATGGTCACAGATAATCAGTAAGTCAGGGCTAAAAGACCTTGTTGAATATTATGAACGAAAGGGGATTAAAATAGATCTGCTCGACTTAAGGAGAGAGATATCACATGTGAACGAATACGGGGTAATCGTAAAAAGGAAAATCCGGGACAGGGACCCTCTGGGTTATGTTTCTGTTGATCTAAAAGAGAAGAGCGAATTGATGCCGATAATAAAATATTACACAAAATTAGAGATAACCGACTACGGTAGCGGTACAGTATCTCAACATCACAATCCCGATAGGAATGAATACTGTATTACGAAAACAATACTTGACGCGGATGTTTTCATTAACGTCCCAAAACTAAAGACACACCATAAAGCAGGTATTTCTGTTGCTATGAAAAACATGATAGGAATAAATGGGGACAAGAGCTGGATTGCTCATCACAGGCGGGGGAGCCCTGGAACAGGTGGTGATGAGTACCCTAAATTCCACCTGAAGACCGGACTTAAAATGCGCCTCCGTGAATTTATGGAAAGAGTCCCTTCAGGAGAGAGAGTATTGACCGCATACTATAAACTTAGAAGAATAGCTGACCCTGACAGCGCAAATAGAGCAAAACCGTATGTCCTCACGCATTTTACCGAAGGGTCATGGCATGGCAATGACACACTATGGAGGTGCATCAAGGACTTAAACAAAATTATACTCTACTCAGATAAAAATGGGTCAATGCAAAATGAAATTCAAAGAAAATATTTCTGTATAGTGGATGGCATCCTTGCTGGAGAAAAAGAAGGTCCGATGAATCATACTCCCAAAAAAGCAGGCGTTATAATAGGAGGATTTAACCCCGTAGCAATAGATTACACAGCAGCGGAAATCATGGGTTTCGATTGGAGAAAGATCCCATCGGTACGGGAAGGATTTAAGAATCAATTTTGGGATCTGGTTGACTTTGGCTTTAATGATATAAAGATCATATATAATACCGAGAACAAAGTTGACTTGAAATTTAGTGCCTCACAGGGATGGAAAGATCATATCGAGAAATGAGGGAAATCTAAATTATAGAAAAATAAGCCTCCTCAAGCCTGGCAGTCACACGTTCCCAGGAATAATTCTCTACTTCTTCTTTACAATTCTCGCTCATCTTTCTCCAGAGTTCTTCATCTTTTAGCAGCCTGTTGATATATCTACCCAGACCCTCAGGATCTCCTGGCTCGACCAGGAACCCGGTCTTTCCGTGCTCTACTGTATCTGGAATCCCTGCAAGTTTCGTGGCCACGATCGGCATACCCATGGCCATAGCTTCCAGGATTGCATTAGGCTGTCCCTCGCCGGCTATTGACGGCAGCACAAATATCCTGCCCTCTTTGAGATGTTCTCTGACCCTGTCAGGATGCACCCTGCCAGCAAACTCGATGTTGTCCATACCTTCACTTAATTTAACCAGATCAGCCTTTTTTTCGCCATCGCCCACAATAATCAACGACCCCTCAACCCCTCTCATAGCCTCGATTAAATACTCGACACCCTTGCGCCAGGAAAGGCTTCCTACAAAAATGACCTTATCCCCACAGGCATTTTCAGAAGGGATATCTACCCCATTTGGCACAACTTCAACCCTTATCCCCGGACACCACGCCAGTATCTCTTCTTTGATACGCGGGGTCTGGACTAATATCAAATCTGAATGTTTTAACACAAACCAGATAATCCTCCTGCTGAAAGGTCTTTCTTTAGCAAAATACCAGTCCCCACCACGAACCCAGGCTACCGTCTTAATGCCCCACAGTTTCCTGGCAATCACGCCGACTAAACCATTTGGCGTGAGCATCATGCACTGAAGTATATCTATATCAGCCCTGACCTTCCTTATCTTATCCAGCGAACAGATTATATGAGAGAAAAATCTGATACCAGGAAATCCTGAAACCCTGAATCTCCGTACAGTAACTCCATTCCTGTTCTCCTCGCAGGGCAGGGATGGAGTCCACTTCCTGGTCAATACCAGCACCTTATGACCCCTCTCCGAAAGCTTTTCTGCAAGCCGTGAGGTCTGTACCTCAGCTCCACCGATATATTCAGGAGGGAAATGGGAAATCAAAAATGCAATTTTCATAAAAACACTATAATCCTTAAATTAGTTAACTTATATAGGATTAGTTGAAATCCATGAACGCGGCGATTGTCTTCACCATCCACGGGTCAATCGAAGAGATTGAACGGAAAGTAGGCGGGGACCTGGACAGGGTATCGGAATTTTTGATTATAAAAAAATATTCAGAATATTCAAAACGGTCTGGCAGGGTGTTTGTATTCTCAGACGATAAACATGACTGCTCACATCTCTTACCTGAGAACTGCGTCCATATAAAGCTCCACAACCCGATTATATATATCTGTATTGGCTGGCTTGTGCTCTTATTTTACGCACTTAAATATAATATAAGGCTTGTCCACCTGGTGGGAAGTCCAGCCCTCCCCCAGGCATTCATGATAAACAGGCTGACAACGAGCAGGGTCGTCCTGGACTACAACTACCTCTGGCACAAGTCCTATATTCACGACACAGGAAAAGGCGTAAAAACCAGGCTGCGCAAAAATGCTGTCGTAGCAGTAATAGTAAAACACCTTGAGAAATTCCTTGTTAATAACTTTGTAGACCACATCATGCTCGGTACAGTAGAAGCAAGGGGGATGATAAAAGACAGAAAAAAGATAATGCCAATAAAAAAAGGGATAATACTCAAGGACTTTGACCCGGATAATGTCCGTGCCCATAAAATTTTCAAACAGATCAAGACCAGGACCATTGTTTTCACAGGGCGACTTGTGCCGATGAAAGACCCTTTAACCCTCATAAATGCGTTTAAAATTGTTAAAAGAAAAATCAACGATGTATCTCTTATAATATGCGGTGATGGAGAACTCGCAGAGGACTGCAGGAAAGCAGGGGATGAAAACGTCCACTTCCTCGGGTTTGTAGATGATATCCCGTCCATATTGAAGGGTGCGGATATTTATGTCCAGCCGTCTGCCTATGACCCTTCACCCCGCTCACTACTCGAAGCCATGGCCATGGGCAAACCCTGCATAGCTACAAGGGTTGGAGGTGTTGAATATTACCTTGAAAATTGCGGTATCCTTGTAGAACCCGGGAATCCCGGGATGCTGGCAGAGAAAGTCCTCTATCTACTTGAAAATCCAAACGTTGCAGAAGAACTTGGAAAAAAGGCGAGAGAAAAGATGTTAAAGGAACATGATCTTGAAAAAAATATTGTAAAAGAACTGGAAATCGTGTTACGATGATACCCTGGATTGTCCTGGATTTCAATAATCTTAATAATCTTAATACAAAAAATGAAATGGGGAGGCCTGGATAACAGATGGTACTTGAAAAATTCGGAAAGGTAAGATATGAGATAATGAGAGAGATGATAGATTCTCTCTCTCCTGAAGATAGTGTAATAATTGATATCGGGGCAAGCGGTAATCCAATTACCACAGGTATCAGGGCCAGGAAAATAATAACAGTGGACATCCTCCCCCAAAACCGACCCGGGATCGTTGCAGACCTTACTAAAAATTTCCCGTTTAAAGATGAGAGTGTGGATATAGTGGTTGCGGGTGAGATACTGGAGCATATCTACCACTCAACGAAATTTCTAAAAGAGATCCGACGTGTACTTGGAGATGGCGGGCATCTGATAATCAGTGTGCCGAATATTGTGTCATTAAAATATAGGGCTGCGTTTTTATTTGGTAAAATTCCTTCTCATGCAGCGAGGGGCGATACCTTTTATTCAGATAACAGGCCGGGGCATATCCGGGATTACAGTTTCTGTGAGTTAGAGCAATTACTCTGGAATGAACGATTTAGAGTAATAAAAAGAGCTGGAGACGGGCTCTCATTTAAAGGTAAGACCTTGATACCGCGCTGGATGCTCCCGGCAACCTTTCAAGATAGTGTAATTATGTTAGCAAAAAAGGTTTGAAGGATTATAGAGAGGATAAAGAAAAGAGATGATAATAAAGAAAAGATGATGATAAAAGATGACCAGACTTAAAGTTTCTATTATAACACCATCATATAACCAGGGGAGGTACATAGAGGAGACAATTAAAAGTGTGATGAACCAGGACTATCCAGATATTGAACATATTATCGTTGACGGCGGTTCTACTGACGGGACACGTGACGTTTTGAATAGATATCCTCATCTTAAATGGATTTCCGAACCCGATGAAGGGCAGTCAGATGCTTTAAATAAAGGATTTAAAATGTCTGGTGGCGAGATAATTGGATGGCTCAACTCGGATGATACCTATGTACCAAATGTTATACGCAGAGTTGTCAGAGAATTTGAAAATGACCATGAGCTTGATATGCTTTATGGTGACTGCAATAAAATAGACGAGAACGGCCGGGTAATATATAAATATGACAGCCCACCATTCAATTTAAAAAGGCTGATAACAGGATGCAACAGCTATATCCCGCAACCCAGCGCTTTTTTCAGGCGTAGGATATTTGACAGGGTGGGATACCTGGATAAAAAACTGCATTTTGTAATGGATCAGGATTTATTTATAAAAATCGGGATGCACGGAAAAGTAAAAAAGATAGATGTGCCTATCTCCAATTTCAGGAAACATGATGATGCAAAGACCGGCAGATATATGTTAAAAATGAAAAAAGAGAGTTATGAACTGGGGAAAAAGTATGGTTACGGGAAAGACGTGGTTCTCCATCTAAATTATATAAAGTATCTCTTTATATATTCATGCCCGGCTCTAACCAGGGTTTTTAGAAAGATCTGGATATCTGCGCACAAAGATTAAATGGTGGTTAATTAAATGGTGGTTAGAATGTCAAAAAAAGCATTGATCACAGGCATAACCGGACAGGACGGTTCTTACCTTGCAGAACTTTTACTCAGCAAAGGATACGAGGTGCATGGTCTAATAAGGCGGTCGAGCAGCTTCAATACCGGCAGGATAGACCATATCTACGTCGACCCACACGATCCAAATGCCAGGCTCTTCCTCCATTACGGGGATTTGACCGCGGCAGGACAGTTAAGTAATCTGATATTCAATATAAAGCCTGACG
>WAQR01000279.1 GCA_015520145.1 Candidatus Hydrothermarchaeota archaeon | reverse complement strand
GTTAAAGGAGCGAAGTCATGGATTACCTCTTACTAATATGCCTTGCTGCAAGTTTTCTGGTCACCTATCTCTTAATCCCATTCTGGATAAACACCGCACACAGGATCAAGTTGACAGGGAAGGATATGAACAAGTATGATAAACCGGAGGTGGCAGAACTCGGGGGTCTGCCCGTGATGGCAGGGTTCCTGGCAGGCATCCTCCTGTATATCGGGATTGTTACATTTTACTACAGGCAGGTGTCAAATACGATTTATATCCTGGCTGTAATATCCACGATTTTGATAATCATGGTAATCGGGCTAATCGACGATATCCTCGGCTGGAAGATAGGACTGAGACAGTGGCAGAAACCCCTGCTAACCCTGCCTGCCGCCCTGCCCATGATGGTGGTCAATGCCGGAGAGACCGTTATGAGCGTACCTGTCGTCGGGGCAGTCGATTTCGGGATCTTGTATCCTCTTTTAATAATACCGATTGCAATCACAGGGGCAGCCAACGGATTTAATATGCTTGCAGGATACAATGGACTCGAGGCAGGGATGGGGACGATTATACTCGGCACGCTGGGACTTGCTGCATGGCTTACAGGTAATGGATGGATTGCGCTGTTATCGTTTAGCATGGCCTTTGCCCTGCTTGCATTTTTGAGATATAACTGGTACCCTGCAAGGATATTCCCGGGGGATATCTTCACGTATTCTGTCGGCGCGCTTATCGCATCTGTTGCAATACTCGGGAACATGGAGAAGATAGCACTTCTACTGTTCACACCGTACTTTATTGATTTCCTGCTGCCGTTAAGGAAAAAGATGAAGGTCGAGGCATTTGCAAAGCCAAACAAAGATGGGAGTCTGGAAATGCCGTACAACAGGATATATGATATAACCCATCTTGCAATATTCGTACTTAAGAGACTAAAGGAGAATGTCCATGAACGTGACGTCACACTTTTCATATTCGCAATCGAACTGATGCTGGCCATAGCAGCAGTTTTTGTCTGGGTGATATGAAAATGGTAAATGTAGCTGTTATCGGGACAGGGAACATGGGCAGAAACCATGCCCGGGTCTATTTCGAGCTGGAGGATGCAGCGCTTGTTGCAATCTCTGACATAAATGAAGAAGAAGGGAAAGTGGTAGCAGAAGAATTTGGGTGCAATCTCTATTCTGACTACAAAGAGATGATTGAAAGAGAGGATATTGATGCGATTTCGATTGCTGTTCCAACAAGGCTTCATAAAAAGGTTGCACTTGACTGTATAAATAAAGGCGTGCACATATTAATTGAAAAACCAATTGCCGATACCATTGAGGGTGCAGAAGAGATTATTGAAGCTGCTGAGAAAATGGGCGTGGTACTCACTGTAGGGCACATCGAGAGGTTCAATCCCGCGGTATTCAGATTGAAAGAGATAATAAAACAGGGAAAACTCGGCGAAATAACGTCAATCATTGCAAGGCGGGTTGGAATATTCCCATCCCAGATCAGAGATGCCAACGTATTCCTTGACCTGGCAGTCCATGATATCGACATATTCAACTATCTCCTGGAATCCACTCCAGACTCAGTCTATTCGGCAGCAGGTAAGATTATCGGGAGCAGGGAGGACCATGCAATTATCCTTTTAAGCTATAACCGCAACAATGGAAATAGCAGCAATAAGATTATCACATGCTTTGTCCAGGTGAACTGGATAACTCCTGTCAAGATAAGAAATCTTGCAGTGACCGGTACACGGGGTTATGCCGAGCTGGACTATATCTCCCAGGACCTGATACTATATGAGAGCATATACGAAAAAGATTACGATTCATTTGGCGATTTCGTAATAAAGTTCGGGACACCGAGAAAATCAATAGAAAAGATAAAAAAGGCAGAACCATTAAAAATAGAACTGAGCCACTTTATAGACTGTGTGAAAGGCAAAAAGACCCCGCTGGTAACCGGGAGTGATGCCCTATCTGCGCTGAAGATATCTATTGATGCGATGAGATCATATAAGAATCATATAATATAAGATGAGGTATGAGATGAGGGATTGAATTGAGATACAAAAATGTCAAAGTGGGGTCGAATTTTAACCCCCAGGAAGGTATCTATCTGGGACTCGCATCCAGGGAATACGTAAAGAGGCCCGAAAACGAGTGGCCGCCGACAACAATAGGGGACAACGCAACAATCAGGAGAGGGACAGTTATTTACTGCGATGTAAGCATAGGGGACAACTTCCAGTCAGGGCACAATGTACTGATAAGAGAGAAGACACATATCAAAAACTGTGTTCTGGTTGGTACAAATACCATCATCGAAGGCAGTACGAGAATAGGGAACAACGTGAGTATACAGTCATCGGTCTATATCCCTCTAAATACGGTAATCGAGGACAGGGTCTTTATCGGCCCTTGTGCTGTACTTACAAACGACAAATATCCTATCAGACAAAAGGGTTCGCTTAAAGGGCCGACAATCAGAAAAGGCGCATCTATCGGAGCCAACTGCACGATCTTGCCAGGGATAGAGATAGGTGAGGGTGCAATGATCGCGGCAGGTGCGGTTGTCACAAAGGATGTTCCAGAATGGAAGATGGCAGTAGGGGTACCAGCAAAGATCTCAGACCTTCCAGACGACTTGAAGACCGCAAATCTTATAGGTGATTGACATGATACCCATTGCCAGCCCGATCATAGGAGAAGAGGAGAAGAGAGCGGTTATCAGGGTACTGGACTCAGGGCGTCTTGCCCAGGGTGAGGTTGTAAAGGAGTTCGAGGAAGATTTTGCAGGATATACCGGGACAAGATATGCTGTTGCAACAAACAACGGAACAACCGCACTGCATACCGCATTACTGGCGGTGGGGGTTGGTGAAGGAGACGAAGTGATAACGACACCATTTACCTTCATAGCAACAGCCAACTCGATTCTGTACTGCAGTGCAAGACCTGTCTTTGCAGACATTGATTTTGAGACATTCAACATCGATACAGAAGAAATCAAAGAAAAGATTACAAAAAAGACAAAGGCCATTCACATCGTCCATCTATACGGCCAGCCGTGTGATATGGGTGCAATCATGGAGATATGTGAGGATTACAGACTAAAACTCATTGAAGATGCATGTCAGGCCCATGGTGCTGAGTACAGGGGGAGAAAGGTCGGGTCATTTGGAGATGCTGCATGTTTCTCCTTTTATCCAACAAAAAACATGACGACCGGCGAAGGGGGGATGATAACCACCAGTAACAGAGAAGTTGCTAAACGTGCAAGGTTTTTGAGGTCGCATGGGTCAGGGGTGCGGTACAACCATGAGATACTGGGGTACAATTACAGGATGACAGATATCGCTGCGGCAATCGGAATCGAGCAGTTGAAAAAACTGGACGCATTCAATAAAAAGAGGATAGAAAATGCCAGGAAACTTACAGCCGGACTAAAAGATACAGGCGGGCTGGTCACACCCTGCCAGTTGAAGGAGGTAAAGCATGTTTATCACCAGTATACAGTCAGAGTCGATGACCGGGAAGGGCTTATTAGACGGCTTGAGGAGAGAGGGATAGGTTATGGTATCCACTATCCAAAGCCTGTACACAGGCAGGCGGTTTATCAAAACCTTGGATACAGCGACTCTCTGCCAGAGGCTGAAAAGGCATGTGAGGACGTTTTGAGCCTGCCAGTACATCCCGGGGTTGGAGAAGAGGATATCGAATATATTATCAGTACAGTAAAGGGCTGGGAGATAGGAGGATAAGGAGGATAAACAGGAGGAGAAAATAAGAGGATAAATAAGAGGGGTATTTATTCTAAACTGCACGGAGGAAGCGGACACTTTGAGCAGAGGGGTTTAGTTTTGCAGATGTCTTTCCCGAGCCGCACTATCAGTGCATGGTACTCGTTGTAGATACCAATGTCTTCAGGCAGGCTGTCTTCAAACAGCTTTTTTATCCTGCCGTATGGCGCATCGGGTTCTATTATCCCCTGCCTGCTGAAGATCCTCCTCGTGTAGGCATCGATTACAAAAGACAGCTTCCCGCCTGCATAGAGGATTATCGAGTCTGCGGTCTCCTCTCCTATACCGTTTACATTCAAAAGCTCTTCTCTAAGCAGTTGTGTCGGGACAGAGAAAAGCCTGTCCAGGTCACCGCTGTATTTCTCAAATAAAAAGTTCATGAAATGCTTCAATCGCTTTGTCTTTACCCTGAAATATCCCGCGGGCCTTATACATTCCTGGACATCTTCAACTGCTGCATTATGTAATGCCCCGGGTGTTAGAAGTCCCTCTCTTTTAAGGTTCTCGATTGCCTTTTTAACGTTCTGCCATGCAGTATTTTGTGTTAGAATCGCTCCCACTATTACCTCAAATCTGGTATCACCCGGCCACCAGTTCTGTGGCCCGAAATGGTCGTATAACGTCTCATAGATATCCTGTATCTGCAATGATTTCGCTGATTTCACATCTCTCTCCTCCTGCGCTGTCTTAGGATAAAGATGAACAGTGCAGTGAACCCTGCTGCGATGGCCGCAGGTATCGCAGTTGTCCCGGCGGATATAACAGGTGTCGGGGTTTTAGGGATTCCAAGAACACCTGCCCATCTTTCAGGTTCTCCTCTATCTG
>WAQR01000278.1 GCA_015520145.1 Candidatus Hydrothermarchaeota archaeon | reverse complement strand
GTATTATCCATGCCATTTTGAAGGTCAGGACTGCACATGGTGTTTCTGTCCGTTTTATCCCTGCCTGGATGAGAGGACTGGCGGGAAGTACGTCACAGGCAGGAGGACGGGTAAGGAGGTCTGGAGCTGTAAGGGATGCAGGTGGGTACACGAGGCAGGGACCGCTAGAGAGATGCGGGAGGAGATTTTGAAGATAAAGGACAGGATGATGGGGGCAGGGAAATCTCTGAAGTGAATTGGAAAAAGAGAAGATGACAAGGAGACCATCAGAAAATTTATATATTGTAATTGCTATAATACCCTCGGCGATGGAGTCTACAACGCGAACTTTAATCGTATTCACCATTGTGGTACTTTCTGTTGGCGTGGTCGTCTCCTCTGGCCTAGTTGACAAAATTATTACAATGGTCGTGAAAAGTGAGGCGGGAGATGCCTTTATCTACATAAATGATATCGGGACACCTGCCAGCAGGATAACAGTCAATTTAACAGACGAGGATGGGGATGGTTATGGAGACTCTGGTGAGATAACAGTTGAAAACAGGGCAGATTTTACATTAAACGCCAGAATAACAGATGTTCAGATTGCGGTATCTTACGAAACAGGAGAAGAAACTGGTTTTGTGGAAAATCGAACAGGACATGGGATATGGGAATTCTATGAAGATTCTGATTCAGACAGACAGCTTTCTCCAGGAGATGTCATGGTCGGCAAGCTAAAGATAAAGCAGAGTTCCAGCAGTTTGGATGAAGATGCCTTCAAAGTGGCTTCTGAGAATAGCAAAGACCTGAGGATAACAATGGAATACCAGCCCTATGCACCAGGACGGCTGGCAGGTGCAACCAATTATACAGTAAGCTTCAAGATATATGTAGTTGAAGAACGGTATGGGAGGGGGTAGTTCACGCTAAATCCTCCAAATTCAATGCCCTGCGAAGTTTGTTGATATCATAATAGATCCGGCCCTCCTCCCTTTTCTTCAATTCCTTCTTTTCCATTTCGTCCAAAATTTTTTTGACCCTTTCTCTCTTACCCTCGATTTTAACCGCCTCTCTTGGAGTCATTCCATCAAGAGAGTTTAAAGGATAATCAGGCCATCTTAGATAAAACAGCTCCATCATATCTTCCAGCCCGTTTTTGATCTTATATGTCTCCTGAATACTCTCAGCACTTTTGACATGCATATTTATCACAAATGCAAAGGCGTAGAACAATGTTATAAAAAACAGGGTTTTTGTCAGTTCATAGATGAGTCCATTGAGCAGGAAATATGAAAGTTCATGAACCGCCAGGAAGAATCCGACGAGCAGGAATCTCCTTGTAAGTTCATCCATCCGTTTGGCCTTTGCGATATACACAATGAGTAAAACAACTACAACACCAATAATACCCATGTTAGCAGAAAAAAATATCCCTTCCCCAATCATTTTCTACAAAAGCCCTTTAATCTTCTCTTTTGCCTTATCCATCTCGACCAGTACCAGCCCAAGCCCGGTATTGGGCTCGGTCATGGCAATTAAAATGGCTTTTCCCCCAGCCCCTGTACCGATTATCTTTGCATCCTTGCCCTCTACGATTATCCTGTCAACAACACCTTTGTTCAATTCCACCACAGCGGTCTCAGCAGCCCCGAGCATCGTGGCAGTCATTGCTGCAAACGTCTCGGCATGGACATTTTGAGGGATATCTGACGCCATGAGCAGGCCGTCCCGCGAGACCACCGCACTTGCCTCGATGCCTCCGGCTAATTTGAGGTCTTTTAAAACCTTTTCAAGCATCTCTTTTATTGTTGGCATTTTCTTTCTCAACCTCCAGTGACCATATCAATCAATATTTCAAATGCTTCGAATACACCTTCTTTTCTAGTGGTAACAGCAGGTACAACAGGTGCTTCTTCATGAACATTGAGCATCTTTCCAATCTCTTCAGGGGAGAGCGCTCCTTTAATATCCTGCTTATTGGCGACAATAACATACGGTAACCCGAACCTGGACGTCATTTCAAGCATCTTGACAGCCCTTGGAAAATCTTCCGGCCTGGTTGAGTCAACAATCAGAAATACTCCAAGTGCCTCGCCGCCCAGGAGCTTTATTATCGGATCGAATCGTTCCTGCCCGGGCGTCCCGAAGATATCTGCTGAGAACCCTTTGTGCTCGACATATCCGTGATCAAGTGCAACAGTCGTCCCGAGCCTGTCAACAGAAACCGCCCTCGTGGAGAGTGCATGGACAAACGTAGATTTCCCTGCATTAAAAGGCCCTGTAACAAGGATCTTTGGTATAAATGCCTTAATCCCACCAGGCCTTACAAGCTTGAATAAAATCGCTTTTTCAACCTTTTCTGTCCAGTCAACCCTGAGTATCCCGTAGTACTGGCCATATACTACACGCTTGGAGATACCTCCCACTTTTATTACTGCATTAAATATCTCATTTTTTATCTTTTCCAGGGTTTCAGGTGAATACGGCCATGCCGTGAAGTTGTATATGCCGACAGTATCATAGATAAGTGCATATTTGTTCCATTTGATTATATATTCCAGTGCCTTCTCTTCACCGACCATGTCTATTATTGTGGAAAGTGAACCAAATGTAATTGTACCTCCAGAGAACTCTTCAATGGCGGCCGAGATCACTTCATCGATATGCGAAGGATTGGACGGGTCTTCAATCACATATCTTTCATCAGATGTTGACCCGATAATGCCTGAATACGCGTCAACAATAGCAAAGTTGTCGCCAAATCGACTCATGTCAAATCCCAGTTCTTTAAATGACTCTCTTAATATCTCTGGTGCTGTTGTTGAGGTAATGAACAGCCCACGGTAGCCCTTCTCCAGATTATGGTAGAGCGTCTGCATGCCGAAAACATCGCCCTCGACACCAGGCTCTATATAGTAGAGAAGGGTCTTACCTGTGGGTATACCTCCCCCAAGGAAGTCGTCAAGTCTTGGAATTCCAGTCTCGATCACGTTCAAATCTCCTTTAAATCTATTTTTGCACCTTCAAAATTATACCTGAACCATCCGCTGACTTTGCATCCCGGGGCTATGACCTGCAACAGTTTCTCCCCGCCCTCGTCTTTTGTCTCGATTACTCCCTGAAACAGCTGTTTTAATGTCACCTGGGTGCGGGGATCGTGCATCCCTTCTTCGATAAGGTACATCCCGGCGGCATCGACTGATCGGATTCTGCCTGAGAAGACATGGAGGAACCTAAAGACCGTTTGCAGATTGGAATACATCAAAAGTGCTGACAGTGACTCTATAACAACCCCGATGCTCCTTATTTGCTCTTTTTTCCAGAACTCCTCTAATAGGTCATTTACCTTGACTGATATCCCTGTCAAATCGACAGGACTTGAGACGTATCTTATCCTGTCGGTATCCTGGAGATTTATATCCATCTGTAGCGTCCTGGACACGCAGTCGATGATACCGTATTTTGCCCTGGAGATGTCCAGATCATTGGTTTTGAACCAGTCAATCACTTTTTCCCCGGTGTCCTTTGTAGAGACAAATATCCCTGCACTACCATCTTTTAATCTGTTGTAGAAAAACATTCTGCCCAGTACCGATTTCCCGGTCATAGGCGGGCCTACAATCATAATATTTGACCCTGGTGGTATCTTCCCAACCTTCTGGTCTAGAACATCTATTCCTAAGCTGTAACCTTCTATTTTCCAGTCCCCTATTAAACATAGCACTTTTTATCTATATAAAATTTGGGTATCTGTTAGGGTTGGAACAAAAATATGTGATGTCATTTATCTGTTCAAAAGACAGAAAAAAAATTCGGCAAGTTCATGCAGAGTACTTAAGATGGGTCTGACTTGAAAAGAGATTCGCGTCCTGTCATTTGACCTAAAAATATAAATATAAGTATGACGGATACAAAATGCTGGTGAAATAAAAATGGAGAGAGATATAAAGAAAGAAAAAAAGATGAGTTACAGGATGGAATGCAAATACAAAGGGGCAGGACTAACACACTACGTGCTTCAAAGCGATGATTCCCCGTTCTAATTTTTTAATCTTCTACTAAGTCAGGCGGTGATGCAATACTCCAGGAACTGGTAGTTGATAACAGGGGGTTTAAAGTAGACCCTGAAACAAATTTCTGGGGCATTGGGGATTTTGATGAACTGGACAGGTTCCATAATAAGATAAGAAAAGAGCTTCTTCTGGAAATGAATGACATCCGGTTCAGCACGGACATCATCCTGCTTTATGTAAACCCCACTGATAAGTGCAATGCGACATGCCCCTACTGCTATCTGCCAGATGAGATAAAATCCAGGAAGAAAAGCATGAGCTACGCCGAGCTAAAGCAGATAGTGGAGAAGACGATTGACTTTTTTGATAAAAAGGGGACAAAGGGGGTAATAGTTTTTCACGGCAGCGAGCCTTTGATGAACAGGGAGAACATATTCAGGATAATTTCAGAGTACCATGGGGAACTGAATTTCGGGATACAGACAAACGGGCTCCTTCTCACAGAAGAGGATGCAAGGTTCATTATGAAAAATGATGTAAATATCGGCATATCACTTGACTCCCCTGATGAGGAGACAAATGATTTTTTGAGGGGCCAGGGACACTATAAAAAGGTCATAATGGCGTTTGACTATTTCAAGGATTATAAGGGGCTAAATGTGGTCACGACGATTACAAGATACAACCAGGGACAGCTTGCCGATATGGTTGGATTTCTTGGTGAGAAAGGAATTAAGATGTGCCTGATGAACCCTGTAAGAGGGACGCAAAAAGAGTCTTTACCCTTTCGTCCTGACCCGGAGGAGCTGGCCGATGAATTCATAAATGCCGTGGACGCGGCAATCGAGATTACGAAAAGCGGCAGGCGGATGGTCATAGGTGATTTCGCCAATATCCTGCTTGGCATTATCGCACCAGGTGCGAGGGTGTTGATGTGCGACATCTCACCGTGCGGTGGCGGCAGGAGGTTTTTCGCAATAACGGCAGACGGCAAGTCCTATCCCTGCGGCGAATTTATCGGGATGGAGGAGTTTTCTGGCGGCAATATCTTTTCAGACTCTATTGAAGACATCATTGGGTCTGATGGTCTGGAAAAGGTCAGAAAAAGGATTGTCGAAAAGATCGATGAGTGCGATACCTGTGTGTTGATGAATATCTGCGGTGCGTCATGTCCTGCCGAGATATACTCGACAGAAGGCAGCATGTTTAGGAAGAGCTATTACTGTAAATTCTATAAGAAGGTGATAGAGCACGCCTTCAGGGTCATCCTGAGGGGTGACGTCTGGCACGTGATAAGAAAATCTGCGCTAAAAGAGAGGTTTGACATTGCAAAATTATCAATGACTCCTAAGTGACTCCATACTAGTCATTTTATATTTTCGTTTGTAGAGTCACGATATCTTTTCGCTGAACTTTCCCTCCTTTGCCTCTGTACTCATGTGCTTTCACATCTCAAAATGGCTCACGGACAGCCCTAGTAGGGGTTCTGGCTCGCTATAACGCTCAAAAATGTTTGAATCGACTATATTCAAATCTCAGCCTCACATTTCCTAAGTTTGCTGACTATTACACCTGCATTGTCCAAGATTTCAAGCCCTTCTAAGTCTGTGTATTCGCCGCTTGTAACAATCCGTTTAATCCCTGCGTTTACAATGAGCCTCGCACAGATTTTGCACGGGAATCCGTTTACATACAGCGTTGCCCCGACACTCTGTTTTCCTGCCTGAAGAAGGGCATTCTGCTCTGCATGAACCGCTGGGCAGATCCCATGTCCCATCCCGCTTTCAATCCCGTTCTCGTCCTTGATACACCCTGTTACATCGCAGTGGGGAGCACCCCTTACCGGGCCGTTGTATCCTGTGGATATGATCTCATTTTTCTCGTTTATAATCACACAGCCAAACTGATGCCGTATGCATGTGGAACGGGTTGCGACTACTTCTATGATGTTCGCAAAATATTCGTCCCAGGGAGGTCTTCTGTTTCCTGTATTTTTCATCATATCTATCCAGGATATGCGTATCTTTTATAACACATTTTCTATTATATCACTATCTTTTCAAATCGAGTATGGTTTCGGATAAATTGCCATTTTTACCAGGACTGGCCGCCTTGATGTTCCAATAGAAATGATGGGGGGTTGTTTCCTTTGTCACAGTTCCTGTGAGGTGCGGGAAGTATGGACCATCTGTTCTACTGGAAATAGCGATGCAATAGCGATGCAATAAATGATGAGACAATGATAAGATTAAAATAACCATCAGGCCATTTTTAGTAGATATGCCAGGAGACAGAGTCCATAATATCACGGGTGTTGCACTCCTCTTTGTGTGCGTATACTACCTGCTCAATGCGGGTATAGATTCTGAAATGATACTGGTTTTCTCTGCATCTTATCTTTTCAGCCTGTTATGGCTATCTCCTGACCTCGACGTGGATAGAGGGAGCGGAAGCCTGAGGCGCTGGGGACCTCTCGGGTTTTTGTGGTATCCCTACAAGGAATTGTTCAGCCATAGGGGTATGTCGCATAATATTTTATTAGGCCCGCTTACAAGACTTGTGTATTTTGGGTTTATGGTATGGGTACTCTTCTCGGCGGTGAATGTGGGGATAAAACTGCCTGCTATGCAGAAAGATGTGGTGCTGGCGTTTGTGGCAGGGGTCTGGGTTCCAGATGTCCTTCACTGCATGCTGGATAGGGCTGTTACAGAGGTTAGGAGGGATTAAAATAGGATGGTAATCATATTTTTTGAACTTACTTTTGCCGAACCTAAAAATTTCATCTTCGTACCCCTCCAAGAATAACAGGAATATTTGGTAAAAGATATTCAGGAGCGAATCCATGACACCCACAAGGCTTTGGAGGGTAAAATCAATCGCCATGGATGTTGCGAGAGGAAATATGCCGGGAACCCGTCTGTCCGGCTGCATCCATGCTCTAGCAGACGAGATCGTAAACGGATCACCTTTTCTCCAGGACAAGCCTCCTGCCGTCGGTCGTGAATATCAGCCTGTCGCCCTTTGTAATCTTTAGGAACTGTTTTACGTCACAGGGGATCCTGACAACTAGAGATTTCCCAAGTGACCCTACCTTTGCTTCTATCCCTGCATAGAGCTTATTTAACTGGAGAAGCCTTTGCGCCTGCTCAGGGTCAAGCAGGACTTCCCCGCATTTGCCACATCTGGCACCGTCTACTTCTATGGTCTGATCTTGCAACTTCACTTTCACCTTCTCTTTTTTCATTTCTAAACCGCATACGTGGCATTTATCCATCTTCATCACCTTACATTTTCCCTACGTGTATGATTCTCCAGGCAGGATTACCAAGGTATGTGGACCTGACAACTACCACCTTGTATATCTTACCCTTACTTCGAATACATTTTTCAACTGTTCCTTTTGCGCGCTTGCTCCTCTCGCAATTTGAGCCTCTTTCGAGGATTTCCAGGACGTCGTATAGATCGAATTTCAAGTCAATTAATTCGTAATATGCTGCCTGGGTGGGCACTATCTGAATACCCTGCCATCGAACTATCATTAATATCCCTATAGATATTCTCGATGATATCATATAAAAATATTATTAATCCGATCAAAATCTGGGTCTGTTGTACTGTGAAGTGCAGAGAGATACCTGAAAGAGGGATCTGGTTATTTCAATGAACTCCAAAACCTCTAAAAAATAACAGAAAAATGACAGATTGTTTTATCTTTTCTTTGTTGGAATAACCACACCTTTTTCGATGCAAATACGCTTGCCTTCTTCATAAAAGAGGATATATTCCCCTACATCTATGCCACCAAGTTTTTCCTGGACGTTCTTTGGCTAGAAGAGGCTTGGCTAGAAGAGGCAGACCCATGACACCCATAAGGCTTTGGAGGGTAAAGGGTGACTGGGTCAAGAACTATTTGGAGAAAAAGGGTAGATGGGAGGACACTACCCGACATTCAAATTATTCACAGTACATATAGGTACATAGATACCTACATATGCCCATACAAAAAAATTGTTTAAATCATTTTTTAAAAAGGAGATAGTAAAAAATAAGGGAGGGATTGGATCTGGCAAAGATATTAATCACAGATGATTCTAAGGCTATAAGAACGTTCATAAAGCGGGTTATTTCACGAAGGCATGTAGCAGTTGGAGAAGCAGCAAACGGGGCGGATGCAGTCAAAAAATACGAACAATTGAACCCGGATATAGTGCTCATGGATATCGGGATGCCCGGTATGGACGGCATCCAGGCCACAAAAGATATTGTAACAAAACACACAAATGCAAAGATATTAATGTGCTCTTCTTTTGAATATCCCAATATTATAAAAGAGGCTCTAAACGCCGGCGCGGTGGGATATATTGTAAAACCATTCCACCCGGAAGAACTGCTAAGAGAAATCGACAACCTGCTCACGACATAATTGCAGACCGGCAGGTGTTTGCAGGTATTTGTCTCCTCCGGCACTGTCTCAAAATCCAGCGATATTTAATTTTCGCCCGTCGCTTCTCAGCTTTATTGATGACCTAATGGCCCTCAGAGATGGCTTCTGTGGGTATCACACCAAAGATCAATATCCGAGATGGCATTCTCTGCGTTCAAGAGAGATTCCCCTATCCCTCTGCGGAAGAGGATGAAGCAACGAAGGAAGCATATCGAGGGGATATCTGCTGGAGAGGTGTGGAATACATGAATTTTGTCAATGCCTTGTTTTTAGAAAAGTTTTTATATTATATATTAACATGTTATATTGTTATATTATAATATGATATTGAATAAATATTATTAATTACTGAAAAGGTGGTGAAACCATGGTATATTCGCCTATATCCGGAGCAGAGTTCAACCCGATGGCTGTTATAGCTTGGGGGATAATTACAGGATATGTCTTCTCTACGGTTGGAGCAGCGGGTGCTATCCTGACATTCATAGGCCAGGTTGTTGTATTTAAACTCGACAAGTTCATGCTAAAACACCTGCCCACAGCGGGCTATACAGAGGCTCAAGCCAAGACATTAACCAAGAACACACTTAAAGTCCACAACCTTGCGGCTGTAATAATGTCTCCGCTGATCGCTGTCCCAACATATTTCAAGGAGCGGCGGGTGGCATTACCCCTGGCCGGTGCTGTTGCTGTGGGGGTTGTCCTCGGGGCACTTGTAGGTCCTGCGATTCCCATGACGCTCAAGCAGTACAAGATCTACTTTGGAGTAATCACATTCATCATCGGAATAAGGCTGGCATACGAAACTACAGAGAGATACAGGGCTGGAAAGGCAAAGCTGAAAGCCATATCAGAGAGATTCGAGGCAAAGGTCAAGGAGCTGAAGGCATCAGGGGAAATGGACGAGATAAAAAAAGAAGGATTCAAAGTAACAAGTTTTACACCAACAACACTGAGATTCACATTCTGGGGGGAAGAATTCAATATCAATCCCATAATAGCTGCAGTCGGCGGCTTCTTTATTGCTGTGCTTGCCTCAATGCTTGGTCTTGGCGGCGGGTTCCTGCTTGTGCCGTATCTTGCCTCGGTATTCGTGCTGCCGATGTTCATTGTCGCGGGGACTTCGATTACAATAGTGCTGATAAACTCCCTGGTAGCTATCGCAAGATATTTCCAAAAAGGCGCGCTCTTTGACTACTATTATATGTCTCTTTTCCTTTTAGGGATAATCGGAGGATCACTGCTTGGTCCGAAACTCCAGAAATACTACAAAGAGAAGTATTTAAGATGGCTGCTTGCAATTATCCTCCTGTTCTACGGTCTGAGATTTATGGGCGTCTGGAAGGCACTGGGGCTGCCAATCTAGGCCCTAGGTCCGGCATGGAGAATGCCGGGAATGGGAATGCAGGGTTATGGTTATGGATTTTTTAATAGTATTTACTGTAGCAGCTGTTGCTACAGGCGTTTCAAAGTTTATCAATAAAACGATAAACAAAAAGAACGATGAGGAGATTGAGAGATACAAGAAAAGGATTAGGGAAATAAGCGAGCTGTCCAAAGATGCACTGGATCTTGGTGACAGGGAGATGTACTATATACTCCAGAAACAGGGAAATGAGGTATATCACAAGCTGTTTGTAGCAATATTCCTCGAAGCGGTATATGAGATTACCCCGCATTTTTTTGGTCTTGCTTTTATCCATAAAATGGCGTTGGATGTATCCGTCTCATTTGGTTTTATAACATCTGGAATACTTGGCAGCTATCTTCTAAGCGTTGCCTTAATTTATGCTTCTTTGAAGATGTACAAAAGAACAAAAGAGGATTTTGAAAAACCACCCCTCCCTTAGAGTTAAATTAACTACTTTCTTCAAAACATATTAATATCAGTCCTTGTCAAAGACATGTATCCCAACAAAAACAAGAAAGGCAAGAGGTCATAATAAGTAGCATCATGTGAATTGTCAAGACAAACGCCGAGAATGAGAAATAAGATAGATAAAATGGAACATAGTGGTCTTTTATTGTTGTCGAAAAGTATTTTTGCGGTCTTTATATTAGTAAGGTCTGTTCGGAGAGACTGTAAACTGGATAAACTATATATATGTATAAACTATAGAACAAAATAATACCCTAACACCCAATTAAGGGGGACACGCCATGGCAGAAGGAGACAAAGGTACAGAAGACATAGTAGGACGACTTGAGGCTCTGCGAAAGAGAGTCCCGGAAGAGAAGGGGCTGAAGCCAGATGAAGATCTTGGCGGGCCTGATGATAGAAGGAAGAAGACTTACAGATATGTTGGAATCGCTATTGTGGTCCTTATTATTACTGGAGTGATGTTTCTCGGATACAAATATATCTATGCACCTGCACAGGAAGCAAAGGAAGCAGAAGAGGCATTGAAGATGCAGGAGCAGGCAGAATTTATTCAGGCCAAGTCAGATAAGACGGCAGAGATACAGGATGCCTATTCAGGTCTGCCTTCTGAATACCGGACAGACCAATCACGGCTTCTGGAACAGGTAAGTGCAGCAGGGTCAATAGGAGAACTTGACGCAGTAGATATCACAGGACCGGCGAATGCTGCATGGAGAGCATATTTACAAGAGAGGCTGGACGAAGTTTCTAAAGTCTCACAGGAGGTGGAGATGCGGATAGGAAGCGAGACTTATAAAGGATATGATGAAATCAGGATGCAGATACAGCGGACATCATATTCAAAGCTGAAGACAGCGGTTATCCAGGAACTCCAGACCGAGATTATACCTATAAGACTCCCAAGACTCCAGGCAGGTGGCGTGCCGGATGTCGGGAATATAGTTAATGTATATTATAAGACTGTCCGCGGTAAGACCGGTATTAGTAATATCACGGTACTTGCTAAAGATGCGAAAGTTGTTGCAGTTATAAGGACAAAGTCAAGCGGCAGTGATGTCGACCTTTCAGAAAGCGAGAGCAAACAGGATACAGGCGGCGGTGTAGAAGGTTTTGGGACTGCTTCCTCGCTGAGTACCGGTGCTACAAGCGCCTCACTTACAGGAGATTTTGAGGGAAGTGCAGGACTCAAGAGCAGGAAGACCACCACAGAATATAAAGTCGAAATTGAAGAGTTACAAAAAGCCGCCGCTGCAAGCAAGCTGCCAGAGGGCTATATCACGGAGGTGCTTGAGAACTACGGGATCAAATTGAATAAGATTGAACGGGAGGCAAATATAGGAGATCTCGATACCGAATACCTCCTGCTCCTGGAGGTCAGTGAAGATGAGGCACTGAAAACCGTCCAGAAGATTGCAGACGAAAACGAGAGGGTGGGCAGTGACAGGACAAAGATGAATATATATATCACAATCTCAAAGACTCCATCTTGGGCAAGTAATAGTAGGAATAACTGGTAACGCACAACCTGTGGGAGAACGAAGAACGATGAAAGCTGTTATAATAATACTCCCGATTCTTTTATCAATGAGTCTGGTAACAGTAGCTGCCGATGTTTCTCTTGAGTATCTTAGACCCGGTGATGGGTCAATAAGCAAGGTCGAGTCTCATCTGGATATAAAAGTAGAGAACTGGGGATATGACAGGGTGTTTATTGCCCTGCCAGAGGACTGGGTACTGGATGAAATAACAGATTACAAGGTAAAGTCCTATCCTGTAAGAGAAGAGGGGCTTTGGCGGATATATGGGTTTGAATATGATTCTTCTTCACTGCTTGGCAGCGGGAAGGTCTATAACCCGCGCTATTATTCAGGACCTACAACAAAACCTTTTACTACAATAGGGGATAGGACAGGATGGTGGCTTAGGCCAAATGAAGGGATTATCATAGATGCCATCGTTGGCCTGCCTACTTCAGGAGAATATATCGACCCGCTGTATCTTGAAAAAAGAAACCCAGGAATCAAAGTGCTGAGATGGAACCAGGATTTCACCCTGACTGTCAGCGATCCGGGATTTATAACCGCGCCATGGGTGGTAAAAGGTGCGACCCTGACCTCGGATTCCCCTGCGGCATATTCAGATATAAGGAATAAAGGGGCAGGATCATATTACGAGGACTTCGAATTGACCTACAACGTCCCAGGATGGGATGCATGGTATTCCTTTACAAATCCTTTAACAACTGCCCTGGATACACCTCTAGAAACAACGAAACTCGAATATTATCCGATGAAGAAAAAGATACAGACCCCCATCCCTGTCTTCAAGGTCGATACCTACAAACCGATATACTATGCCTATGAATGGAAGAGGGATGAGAGTATTAAGGGTATTACCTCTCTTGACAGAGACGATTTTAAAGATATACCTGCGTGGTTCGAGTGGTTCTAGATGGTGGACTAAATGGTGGAGGAGGGATATTTTAGAGAATATTTCCAGGGTGTTTCTGATAGAGAGCGCTGCATATTTGAGTGCGGTATAAAGCTTGGTGGCATTTTTCATCAGTTCGTCGGCACGCCTGTAAGCCTGAAGAGTAAAGGGTCTCTGGAAAAAGCCATTGAAGAAGCTGTAAAAAATCAGCCTTTTGTTGAAGACGTTAAGATTAGGTTAGATGAAGATTTTTTCTCCAGGATAAAAAATGAGTTCGACTACATCCCGTTAAACGGCAATATGTTAGATGTAACTGTTGTCGTAAGTTTCGGCAGTGCGAAATGCAGATGTAAGATGAGATATATAAAGGAGAGAGATTATCCCCTGATGTATATCGAAAAAATAAGTGAAAAAAATAAGTGAAATATAAAATAATAAAATATAATGTAAAAAAAAGGTGAAAAGAGTGTTAAAAGTGGCGTTACCTAAAGGAAGTCTGGAAGAGCAGACACTCCTGCTATTCAGGCAGGCAAATCTCGAGGTCAAAGTGGGTTTCAGGGACTACAACCCGAGCATAGCTGACCCGAGGATATCCAAGGTGAAGATATTAAGGCCCCAGGAGATACCAGGGTATATTGAAGAAGGTTATTTTGACCTCGGGATATCCGGGTTTGATTGGGTGAACGAGAGTAATGCAGACGTTGAGATTATTGCAGACCTCCCATACAGCAAGACTGGCACTGGGATTGTCAGGATGGTCATCGCAGTGCCGGAAGATTCTGATATCGAAAGGCCAGAGGATATAAAACCAAACAGCAGGGTGACGACAGAGTTCCCGAACCTTACAGAGAAATATTTTAAAAAACTCGGGATACCCGTCCAGATCCACTATTCCTATGGCGCATCGGAAGCAAAGGTCCCTGAACTCATGGATGTTGTCATTGACCTCACCGAGACAGGCACAACACTTCGAAAGAACCGCCTGAAGATAATCGGGACAATCCTTGAGTCATCTACAAAACTTTTAGCAAACAAACGATCATACAAAGACCCGGATAAAAGGAAGGCGATTGAAGAGATAAAGACCCTCCTTCTGGGAGTTATCGAGGCACGTGGAAAGGTACTTTTGAGCATGAATGTACCTGAAGAAAAACTGGATAACATAATTGAGATACTGCCTGCTATGAAAAATCCTACGGTATCAAAACTCTGGAATTCCGGGTTCTATGCACTTGAGACCGTTGTCCCAAAAAAGGATGTCAATATCTTAATCCCCAGGCTTAAAGAGAGAGGGGCACAGGATATCCTTGAAATCGATATCAAGAAGATTGTAAAGTAGGACGGGAAAGCAGGGCAGGATGGTAGGGCAGGACGGTAACGTAGGATGGTAAAGTAGGCTGGTGCAGGCAGGTAGAGGCTGAATGGTGGGTACTCAAAACCTTTAAATCTGATAACGCTTATTTTATTATCGGTCTAGTAGTAAATTGGTACCAATTAGTACCTGGCTAGTACCTGGCAGTAAGTAGTATTTGATTGTCATACAAGGAGGTGACGTATTGATAAAAATAGGTATAAACGGCTTTGGAAGGATAGGCAGAATCTTCTTTCGAGCCGCATTTAAGGATAAAGATTTTAACGAGAAATTTGAAATTGTTGCTGCAAACGATTTGACTGATGCAAAGACCCTGGCCCATCTTTTAAAATATGATTCTGTGCACGGCAGGTTCGATGGAGAGATAAATTCGACATCTGATTCGATTATTGTAGATGGGAAAGAGATGAAGGTCTATTCAGAGAGAGACCCTGCAAACCTCCCCTGGGGAGAAATCGGTGTGGATGTCGTGGTGGAGTCCACGGGATTTTTCAGGGATAGGGCAGGTGCATCAAAACATCTTAGTGCCGGGGCAAAGAAGGTTGTAATCTCTGCCCCAGGGAAGGACCCTGATATCACTGTTGTAATGGGTGTGAACCATAATAGATACGACCCCCAAAAACACAATATCATTTCAAATGCGTCATGCACCACGAACAGTCTCGCTCCAGTTGTCAAGGTATTGAACGATAGATTCGGGGTCAGGCACGGGCTGATGACGACATGCCACGCATACACGTCCACCCAGCGCATTCTGGATGTACAGTCTCCTGATCTAAGACGGGCGCGGGCAGCTGCGGTCTCGATCATTCCAAGTACTACAGGTGCTGCAAAGGCAATTGGTCTTGTCCTGCCAGAGCTTGACGGTAAACTCGACGGGATGTCGCTTAGAGTGCCTGTCCCTGACGGGTCTATAACTGACCTTACATGCGAACTGAAAGAGGATGTTACAGCAGAAGAGATAAATAATGCATTAAAAAATGCCGCAGAAAACGAATTGAACGGCATCCTGGAATATACCGAGGAGCCGATTGTATCTGCAGATATCATTGGCAACCCACATTCTTCAATTGTTGATGGGCCTTTAACAAAGGTGATTGGCAGCAATGGGACAACTACCGCGAAGGTCCTGACGTGGTACGATAATGAATGGGGATTTTCTAATAGGATGGTGGACCTGATAAAGTATATCATGGCGTAATATGTGGCAGGATATCATAATATGAGGACCGAACAACATGCTTAAGACAGAAATTTCCAGTATAAAACTCAAGACCCCGCTGATCCTTGCATCAGGGATACTCGGTACAGCAGGGACGTCATTGAAACGGATTGTAACGATGGGTGGTGCTGGTGCAATTGTCACAAAATCTCTCGGCATCTCTCCCAGAAGCGGGCACAAAAGCCCTACAATTGTCAAAGAGGAGAAGGGCGGGCTTATTAGTGCCATCGGTCTTGCCAATCCCGGGTATGAGAATTTTAAAGACGAGATAGAGATAGCCAAACAGGGTGGTGCGCCTGTTATTGGCAGCGTTTATGGTTTCAGTTTCAGGGAGTATATTGAGGTTGCCCAGGGGCTGGAGGACTACGGGGTAGCTGCCGTGGAACTCAACCTTTCTTATCCAAATGTAGGTAAAACAGGTGCATTTTATGGTAAACACAAAGAGCTCAGCTTTGAAGTGGTAAAGGCTGTAAAGGAAAGTGTTGGGATACCAGTAATTGCAAAACTGACTGCAAATGTAAGCGATATCGTGACTGTTGCAAAGTCGTGCGAGGACGCTGGTTGCGATGCGATAACTGCGATAACTGCACTTGAGGCGATGAAGATAAATGTGGATACTGGCAGGCCAGTGCTCGGGAACAAGGTTGGAGGACTTAGCGGTCCATGCATAAAACCGATTGCCGTGCGGTGCGTTTATGAAATCGCAAAAGAGGTCGATGTACCGGTTATAGGATGTGGCGGTGCGACAACTGGTGAAGATGCTGTCGAGTTCATGATGGCAGGCGCATCTGCTGTCCAGATAGGTACAGGGATACTGACGCGGGGTATTACCATCTTTAAAAAGGTCTCAAAGGAGATGGAGGAGATACTTAAAAGAGGAGGATATAAAAACGTTGGCGAGATCATAGGGATTGCCCATTAGATTTTTACCAGGAGACAGTATAATGCGAGTTACTAGGATTAAGGAGATAAGAAAAGAAACCGAGAGGATAAAGACGTATATACTCGAGGAGAAGGTAGATGCGATACCAGGACAGTTTGTTATGGTGTGGATACCTGATGTAGATGAGAAGCCGTTGAGCCTTTCTTACCATAAGGGTAATATGGGGATTACTGTGCTTGCGCAAGGGCCTTTCACGAATAAGCTTGCTGAACTCAGGGTGGGTGACAAGGTCGGGATAAGAGGGCCTTTTGGCAGGGGGTTTAAGATAGTGGGGGATAGCCTGCTATTGGTCGGCGGTGGGGTGGGCGTGCCTCCACTTGCAGCACTTGCAGATGAGGCCATACAAAACGGTAAAAAGGTCACAGCCATCGTGGGGGCGATTACAAAAAGCGAGCTTTTGTTTGTTGACCGGCTGGAGAATATCGGTGTGAGGGTCTTAACGTGCACTGATGACGGGACGTGCGGGACAAAGGGATTTACAACAGATGTGTTGAGGGACATCCTGAAGAAGGAGAAGTTTGACCAGTGCTATACCTGCGGGCCTGAGATAATGATGCTCAAGGTTTTATATGAGGCAAAGAAGAAGGGCATACCCACCCAGATATCTATGGAACGGTATATAAAATGCGGGATCGGTATCTGCGGCCACTGTATCGTTGACGGGACGGGGCAGAGGGTCTGCAAGGAAGGGCCGGTGTTCAGAGATGTGGATGTCGAAAAGATATCGGAGTTTGGAAAGTATCACAGGGATGCTTCCGGGACGAAGATCTATTTTAGAAACAGGAAGTAGGGTTAATGACTCCGTAGACTCATATCAAAAAACATCCTTTGGATCTCTAACATCTCGCTTCTACTCTCTGCCTTTGAGTATTCTTCCAGTATCTCTCTATTCAGGTCAAAGAATGTCCTACCCCATTTGAACTTGGATAACATCTCTTCTGACACATTCCTGTATCCGAGGATATATAAAGCAGATGCCAGGGCCTCAGCGGTTGTAAGTCTGCTGACTTTACCGTAATTTACCGGATTCGATGCGACGAGCAGTGGCAGGATGCGGGAGATTATAGGGTTTTTTAAATCCGGTTTTTT
>WAQR01000277.1 GCA_015520145.1 Candidatus Hydrothermarchaeota archaeon | reverse complement strand
CCCCTGCTTTATTTCTTCGATGAGCTTACCTATAAGCTCATATCTCTTTTGTGGTGTAAGCTTTTTAATATCTATATCATAATTTCGTCCCGCACCCGGAGGTATGGAAACTTTTTTATAAACAGAAAAGTAAAAAGTAAATAGTTAGTCTAAATTAGCCTAAAAGAAAGTAGTGTGATAGGACTGAGAATTATGGATAGAGTTACAACAGGCATAAGAGGTCTTGATGAGGTATTGGAGGGAGGATTCCCGTTTCCTGCTGCGATTTTAGTTGCAGGAGAGCCAGGTGCGGGTAAGACAACACTTTCAATGCAGATGTTGTTTAACGGTGCAAGAGAAGGGGAAAAAGGGCTTTATATAACAGCGATTTCAGAACCCGTTGACCAGGTGCACAGGTACATGTCAAATCTCTCTTTTTATGACAGGGAAGTGGTCGATAGCGGGATGTTGAAATTTGTAGATATCGGTGAGGTTCTGGTAAAGAAAGGGCCTTCTGATGCCCTGGATATGATAGTTAACCTCGTTAGAAAAGAAGGTGCCAGACGGGTGGTACTTGATCCTGTCGCCCCGTTCTCATATATGTTTCAAAGCCCTTATGAATACAGGAGGTTCTTGCACGAGTTTTTCATGGTATTAAAGGCAATGGAAACGCTGACCATCTTAATTGCAGAGTTTTCACCAAGAGATATCACCAACGCAGAGAACTACATGGCAGATGGAGTGATATTCTTATATCTCCAGCCAACGGAGAATCCATCAGTCTTTAAACCAGGGATCCAGGTTAGAAAGATGAAAGGGACAGAGCATACAAAGGACATTCTAAGACTCGGTTTTACAAAAGATGGGATGAGACTATTGTAGGTACTGTAGGAGTTATGAAACTGTTGTGTAGGTGATCTGATGCCGATTTCAATTACTATTGCATCTGGGAGAGAAGATGTTGGTAAGACAACTGTCGCAGTGAATCTTGGGGTAGCACTTGCAAAACGCGGCATGGACGTCACTATACTGGATGCGGATATTGAAATGGCCAATTTAGAGCTCCAGCTGGGACTGGAAATAAAAAAAACATTAAAAGATGTTCTTTCAGGAGATGCCAGCATTGAGGATGTGATTTATACAGGACACTGTGGAGTCAAGATAATCCCTGTCGGAATGCCGTTAAGTGAGCTTAGATATACGGATTCAGAACTCTTTTTTAAGATTATAAAAGAGATAGCAAGGTCATCTGACATCCTAATCCTGGACGCCCCATCAGGCCTTGGGAAAGATGTTGTTACAGCAATTGCTGCAAGTCAGGAACTTCTACTTGTCGTGAATCCTGAAGTTTCTTCAATGGCAGATGCATTAAAAACAAAGATTATAACAAAAAAACTTGGGACAAACCTTGTCGGTCTGATAATAAACAAAGTTCGTACTACCAAGGCAGATATTACAAAAGGTGAAATAGAGCTGCTGCTCCAGCTGGAGTCCAAGGGAGTCATCCCGGAGGATGAGGAGATAAAAAAGGCGTGTTCTATCGGAAAGCCGATAGTTATATCAAACCCTGACTCACCTGCCGGACAGGCGTTTAACGAGATAGCAGCAAATATAATAGAGACCTCTACTCAGTCATCTGAAAACCTTGAAGAAAGGCTTTATAACGGATTTTTCGGCAGGGTATAAGCAGAGTCGTGAAGAGTTGTGAAGAGTTGTTTAAACAGGATTTCTATAACGAGATTATAGACGATTTCAATTTTTCAGTGTCAAAAGACAGAGAATCGGCAGGGATATTAAATGACCTGTTGGAAGGGACAGCAGAGGCCGTTCACGCTCACCTGGATGTACTGGAAGAGAAAATAAAAGATAAAAGGGTGAATATCTTCGGCGGCGGCCCATCCCTGGAACGTGTAGAAGATGAACATTTTAAAAAAGGTACCAATATCTCTGCTAACGGAGCAACATCTTTTCTCATTGGCAGAGGTGTAATCCCTGACATAATCGTAACTGACCTGGATGGTAAAATCGATGACCTCTTAAAGGCAAATAAAATGGGGAGTATTGTAGTACTGCATGCCCACGGTGACAATATCCAGGCAATAAAGAGATATGCAGCAAAATTTAATAACGTCATAGGGACAACCCAGCTGCCGCCATTTGGTAAACTGCATAATTTTGGGGGGTTTACAGATGGTGACAGGGCAGTCTATCTGGCAGAACATTTCAAGCCAGAGAAGATTGTTCTGTACGGGATGGACCTTGATACAGATGAAATCGGGAGATATTCTTTTACAAAAGATATAAAAATCAAACGAAAGAAACTTGGTTGGGCAAGGAAGCTGATAGACCACTTAAAAGAGGTAAGTGAAGTTGAAATATTAAATATGACTGAATATTGAGTGATACAGGCGGATACAAGGCTGATATAAATGACAGATATTATTGTAGTAGCAAATAGAGGGCAGTACAACCACAGGATATACAGGACATTCAAATACCTTGGTGTTGAGGCAAAGCTTGTCCAGAATACCATAACAATCGAAGATATAGAAAGAGATGACCCTGCAGGGATAGTTATCGGCGGCGGGCAGTATCTTGACGCAGCAGGGAATTCAGGGGATATAATAAAAAATTTTTATAAAAATATCCCGATTTTGGGGATATGCCTGGGTCACCAGCTGATTGCAGAACTCTTTGGTGGCGAGGTAAAAACAGCCGATATCGGGGAATATGCTGAATCGGAAATAATAGTTGATGATGAGGACAGGATACTTAAAGGTATTGGTCCAAGGTTCAGGGCATGGGTATCTCATAAAGATGAGGTCTCCAGACTCCCTGAGGGTTTTATTAAGCTTGCCCACTCTAAAACGTGCAGGATAGAGGCAATGGCTCATTCGTCCCTGCCACTTTTCGGTGTCCAGTTCCATCCCGAAGTGGAACATACGCCAAAAGGTCCAGAAATCTTCAAGAATTTTTTGGATATATGCAGGCTAAAGTAGAGAATCTTGTAGGATCTATCTAACAACTTTTTCTCGAAGCCATATCTTTAGTTTTCCCGTCTGGTAGCCAAATTCCTCGATAGACTGACGGTAGATAATCGAAGAGAAAAGAGGACGGACATTGAAAACTTGCAGCAGATTTTAATAGATCAAGATGAAAACCTGTCAAGTAGAATTATTATTCTATTACACCTGTTTCTTTAAGGGTTTCTTTTGCAGTTTTTCGTGTGAGATTCACCTCGTCCAGGATAGTATACCTGGATGTTCTTATATCTTTTGCACGAACAAGGGCATTTATGAGATACTCGCCATCTATACCCAGTTCTCCGGCATTCGTCGGTGCACCAATATTTCTCAAAGCTGTCCTGATCCTCTCCCAGTCACTTTTATGGAGATACATCATGATTATCGAACCCACCCCGCACTGTTCACCGTGAAGTGCAGGACTTGGTGCGATGGTATCAAGTGCGTGGCTGAACTTGTGTTCAGAACCGCTCCCAGGACGCGATGAGCCTGCAATACTCATTGCAACCCCCGACGAGATAAGTGCCTTTACCACCTTCCTGACACCCGCCTCCTCTTTCTTTCTGATGAGCTTACTGGAATCCATTATGATCTTTGCAGTCATAAGAGAAAGTGCGGATGCGTATTCACTTATCTCCTCGCCATTGACCTTATTGGAAAGTTCCCAGTCTTTGATTGCAGTGTATTTTGATATAATGTCACCGCAGCCGCTTGCAAGAAGCCGGTATGGTGCATTTTGTATGATATCCGTGTCTGCGATAACTCCAAGAGGCGCCCTTGCAGGTTTTGATACAGACCATTTATTATGTTTTAACGATGCCCTTGAAGACGCAATGCCGTCATGGGACGCGGCAGTAGGGATACTCAAAAACTCCAGGGCAGTTCTCTTTGAAGCAAGTTTTGCAACATCGATAACCCTTCCACCGCCGACACCTGCAATGAACTTTATCCCCTCCTTATTTACAATCCTTACGATCCTCTCAACTTCTGATGTCGAGGCCTCGTTTATGACCTCAAGCTCGATATCGTGTTCTTTACTTAAGATGTTGCATAATTTCTTTCCTGCAATTTTGTAGGTGTTAGGTCCGGTAATAACAAGGCATTTGCCATTCAAGTTCAGGTCATCACAGACAAAATTTACCCTTCTTAAAACATTTTTTCCCACAAGGACACTTCTTGGCAGCTGCATGAACTTGGGTCTTGGTTTCATATATCGCACTAACCCTCCTCAGATTTTAGCCTCACAAACTGTGCCAGCAGGGCTTCGAGCTGGATTAACTCATTTGCCCCTTCCTTTATCCTGAAATCATATTCTCCGATTCTATCCACAAGCCTTATCTTCTCAACTTCAGGGATATTCAGGTTGAAGACCTCCCTGTGGAACTGTCCTACGACATCTTCCCCAGACAATCCGAACGTAATTATGAGCTCCCTTAACCTCTTCCTCGCCTCCATGAAATCCCCCCCTGCCGCAGTCTCGAGTATGTCCCTGATATCCCTGGGCCTGGCCCTTGCAACCACCCTGTAAACCAGGTCCTCGTCTATCTCCTTTCCAAACGCAGCAGCAGCCTGGATGTGATTTATTGCCCTCCTCAAATCTCCTTCCGAGACATAGATTATGGCATCCAGCCCGTCCTCTTTGATATTCAACCTCTCAGAGGCTGCTATCTCCTTTATCCTCGCTCTAATATCCTCATCCAGTATCGGCCTGAACCTGAAAAGAGCGCATCTGGACTGAATCGGCTCGATAATCTTGCTGGAATAATTACATGAAAGAATGAACCTGCACGTCCCTGTATTCCTCTCCATCGTCCTCCTCATAGCATGCTGGGCATCTTTTGTCAGCGCATCTGCCTCATCTAAAAATATTATCTTAAAATCCCCGCCAATTGCCCTGGTTCTTGCAAAACTCTTGATGCTTCCCCTCACAACATCTATCCCCCTCTCATCACTTGCATTCAGTTCAAGAAAATTTGCCGTCCATTTCTCTTTAAACAGTTCTTTTGTAAGTGCAATAGCAGCGGTTGTCTTCCCTGTACCAGGAGGTCCTGCAAAAAGCAGGTTAGGCAGATTTCTGGATGCCACATATCCTTTAAGCCGTTCGACCACCTCTTTTTGACCCACAATCTCGTCTATCCTGGCAGGTCTGTACTTCTCTACCCAGATCGATTCAATCATATAACATCTCACCTAACCCGGGATAATAATCACCCGGTTATATCAATCATTTGGTTATTAGGGGTTTATTAGGTTATTATTATGCAAGTTATTATGCAACTGCAACAGGTATAATCTCCAGGATATAAATATTTAACCTCGATTTAACCTATTCAATCTAACCTATATTTCGCTTTGTAAAATATCTCAAATAAAATCTTTTTATATTGCAATAATAAAATACTTATTCTCTAAATGTATTCTGATTTAAATAGATTAAACTACCGAGATTTAAACTACCAGCACGAGATAGCACTGGATAATACTAAACTAACACCAAACAGCAGGAGATGAGATTTTATAATGAAAATAAAAAAAGTGGAAAAGAAAAAGAAATACAGCACGTGCAAATGCCACAATAGCTGCACATAAAAACATCAAACATCTAGAAGAGAAGGGATGGTAAAATCAGAAAAACAGTAGTTTTTGGGATACTTGGTGGAGCCAGCCTGTTCAGCTTCTATCTTACGATTCTAACCGTCTTTAACGGGTTCGAATCAGCGGTTGAGCAGTTCTATGATATGTGGTATTTTATAATACCATTAATAGTCGGTTTTGGGATACAGATGGGGCTTTATATCCATCTTAGAGAATCTATCAGATCAAAAATACTCTCCGGCTCTGCCGCCACCAAGACCCTGAGCGCTTCTGGAGGTATATCCTCGGCATCAATGGTTGCCTGCTGTGCCCATCATATATCTGACGTGCTGCCCATCCTCGGGCTTTCTACAGCAGCATTGTTTTTAACTAAATACCAGACCTTTTTAATGACACTTGGAATATTATCAAACCTGATAGGGATTAACCTAATGCTCAAAATTATCCAGACACACAGACTATTTCATGACACCTCGGTATTTGGAAGACTTATGAAATTTGACATGAGCAGGATATTGAATTACAACATATTCTTCTCAGTCCTTATTTCTATAATATTTTTAATAAACTTATGGTGGTGATAAAAGGATGGAAAAGACAGAAAAGATATTGCTTTTAGGGATGGCAGGACTTATACTTATAGGTATAATCACAGTTTTCAGTACCAGTACCGGGTCACAGGACGTGAGTCCAGAAGAGGGTCAATCAGGCCAATCAGGCCAATCATTTCCATTTGATACAAAGATAGACGAGGGCAGGGTGACTGTAGAACTGACACCTGTAAAATTCGAGGATGGCAAGATATACTTTGAAATCAAGCTGAACACACATTCAGTCGAACTTAGCCAGTTCAACCTAACAGAACTGACTTCCTTAGAATTTAAAGGTAAGGAACT
>WAQR01000276.1 GCA_015520145.1 Candidatus Hydrothermarchaeota archaeon | reverse complement strand
GTTGTAGTTCCTGCAATAATAGGGTTCATAGGTGGGTTAGTGGCGGCAGTTATTGGCGTGATAATTAGTCAACGTCGCCAGAGGAAGTTAAAGAAAAAAGATATATCAAAAATAGTAGCCACAGACATTCGGTCAATAAGAGAAGACATCAATCGGGAATTGGAATATTTTAGTGGTAGAACTGGATTAGAAGATTTTTCCGGGTTTGAGGCTGAAGATTGGATAAAAATTCAAAGTGAGAAGTATCTTTCGATGGACCAGAGTTCGCGTTTAGACGCCAGTAATTTAAGCGATTTTTTTAACAATCAAACGCCTTTTAATACTGAACTATTTGATAAACTTATTATAGAATTGAGTATATTGCCAGAAGAGCATCTTACTAAAATCCATGAGTTCTATAAAACAGAGTTACATCATTGTAACTATACTCTAAAGAATACAAAATCGTATGTTGAAAAAGTGAGGCTGTCAAAACCTCCTGTGGCATATCCCCTTTCATCGCTAATATATATCAGACGAATCTTGTTCGCACGAAAAATGGCTGATGAAATCCTTGGAATTCTTGAAAATTAGATTTTATATCGATTAGTGTTTTATTAAAAGACACCTTCCCCCTCACCTCTCCCCAACAATCCTCACAAAATTCTCCAGTATCCTCAACCCAGCCTTCCCGCTCTTCTCAGGATGGAACTGTGTGGCAAAAAGGTTCCCCTTCCCCACCACCGCAGGGACATCAACCCCGTACCTGGTAGAAGCAAGGATAACATCCTCCTCAGGCACTGCATAATACGAATGAACAAAATAAAAGAAATCGCCATCCCTTATCCCATCTAAAAGCTCGCTCTCCTTTCTCACCTCTATCGAATTCCATCCCATCTGCGGGATCTTCACAAAGTCCGGCAGCCTCAAAACCCTGCCCCTCATCAGATCCAGCCCCTGGTTTATGCCGTCCTCCTCGCTCAACGTAAAATACAACTGCATCCCAAGACATATCCCGAGCATCGGCTTCTTACCCGCACACGCCTTCAAAACCTGCTCAAAAGGCCTTAGCCGAATCATAGCATCCGCAAAAGCACCAACCCCTGGCAGCACAATCCCATCACTCTCCTCGACAACTGCCGGGTCGTCTGTCACCACAGGCTCAACCCCGCAGTATTCCAGGCCCTTAAAAACGCTCCTCAGGTTTCCAACACCATAATCAATTATCGCAATCTTCTTACCCAACTTGACTCACACCCTTACAGGAATCCCTTTCTCCTTAAGATATTCCTTTATATCTCTCACCGTATACTCGCGGTAATGAAATATCGACGCCGCCAGCGCGGCATCTGCCTTTCCTCTCGCAAAAGCATCATAGATATGCTCAAGCGTCCCTGCACCGCCCGACGCGATCACAGGGATATTCGTCTCCTCAGACACCGTCCTGGTCAGCGGCAGATCAAACCCGATCTTTGTGCCGTCGGCATCCATACTCGTAAGCAGGATCTCACCCGCACCCAGTTCCTCAACCCTGACAGCCCAGGCAACTGCATCCATATCAAGGGGTTTCCTCCCGCCATAAATATACACATCAAACCAGCACCGCCCCTCATCCGTATCCACCATTATCCTGTCCTCCCGCTCCTCATACACCCTCTTCGCATCGATTGCAGAAACAATGCACTGTGAACCGAACCTCCTCGCACCCTCCCTGATAATATCCGGGTTCTTCGTAGCCGCGGTATTAATGGCAACCTTATCAGCACCAGCCTTCAAAATCCTCCTGATATCCTCGACCGCACCAATCCCCCCGCCCACAGTCAGCGGGATAAACACCTGGTCGGCCGTCTTCTCAACCACACCCACCATCGTCTTCCTGCCCTCGGGCGACGCGCTTATATCCAGATACACAAGCTCATCTGCCCCCTGGTCGTTATACATCTTCGCAAGCTCCACAGGGTCACCGGCATCCCTCAAATTCCTAAAATGGACGCCCTTAACAACCCTGCCGTCTTTTACATCAAGACACGGAATAATTCTCTTCGTCAGCAACTTACATCCCTGCCACATACCTGCTACTCAACACTACACTCTACCTTTACATATCCCTGCAAATCCCTTCTTCAAGACTCTTCACTATCAGTTTCACAGTATTCTTTATATCCTTCAGGCTTGCCACCTCCACAGGGGTATGGATATTCCTGGTAGGTACTGAAACCGCCCCAGTAGGTACCCCCTCTCTCGTCAGATGGATTGCAGTCGCATCAGTCGTACCGCCTTCACCCACCGACAATTGATAGGGTATCTTATTCTCAACAGCAGTCTTTATCAACAGTTCCTTCACTCTCGGATGGGTAATGATACCCCTGCCGCTGGCATCTGCGATATCTATTGTAGGCCCGCCGCCAAGCTTCAAAGAAGACTCATCCTCCTTAATACCTGGATAATCACCTGCAACAGTAACATCTACTGCAATAGCATAATCAGGATTTATCCTGAACGCCGACGTCTTTGCACCCTTAAGTCCCACCTCCTCCTGGACAGTTCCAACCGCAAACACAGTATAATCGGTCTCCACCCTCTTCATAATCTCAATAAGCGCAGCACACCCTATCCTGTTATCAAATGCCTTCCCTGTAACAATATCCCTATTCAATTCCCTAAAACTCCGATCAAACGTTATAAAATCACCTATCGAAATCCCAGCCTTCTCAGCAGCCTTCTTGTCCTTCACCCCAGCATCTATGAACATATCCCTGTACTCGACCACTTTCTTCCGCTCATCTGGCTTCATCAAATGGGTTGGCCTTGAACCGATTACACCTGTAAAAACACCCTTTTTTGTATGAATCATAACCCTCTGATTCAACAAAGTCTGGTTGGAAAACCCGCCAAGCGTTGTAAATTTAATAAAACCGTTCTTATCGATATGCTTTACCATAAGCCCGATTTCGTCCATATGGGCTGCAAGCATCACTTTCTTTCTTCCATCACCCTTTTTCGCAATCAGGTTCCCGAGTTTATCTGTCTCTGCTGTATCACAGTACTTCCAAAGCTCCTCGGTCATTATCGTCCTTACCTCATTCTCTGACCCGGGGATGCTGTGCGCCTCTGACAGCCTTTTTAAAAGTTCTCTCATAATTCCCCTATTTCTCCCTACTCCATATAATAATGTTATTGTAAACAATATTATTGTAAATTATTGTAAATCTGATGTAAACCCGACGTAAGCCAGAAGGCCAGAAGACCTATGAAAACTCTGTTTTCGGGAGCCTGAATCCCTTCTCCTGGGTAAATCTCCGCCCATTTGGAGCCCCATAACTGACCGTGACCTTGATCTTCCTGTCAAGATTATTTATATTCAGCAGGGTGAGATCACGGGAACTGTAGGGATAGAGGTCATCTATCTTTTCCTTTAAAATTGTCCTCCCATCCTCAGAAGCACACGTCACAACACAATTAGACGCCAGCTCTTTCCCGATATTCTTGACTGTAAGCTCCACCGGCCTTTCTTTTGCTCTTAATTCCATCCTCATCTTCGGCCTTGGTGCACGTTTCTCTTTAAACGCCTTCATGACCTTCCGGGCACTGTCAATAAAATCCATACGCTTTAATTTAATCTCCTGGTATTTTTATCTTTCTTTATCTTTCCCCATCTCCACATATCTTCTCTCTTTGTAGACCCCTCTTTGTAGACCCCTGACCCTCCAGCCAGAACGATACCCCAAGCCCCCCTGAGCCCCTGAGCCCGGTATTTCAGCAGATAGGGCATTCCAGCCGAATATTTCAGGCGAATATTTAATTACCCCCACAAGACATAATAACAGGACATGCAACAGGACATGCCAGATACTACAAATATTATCAGAAAAATATTATTTGTCTGCATCGGGAATTCTGCAAGAAGTGTGATGGCAGAAGGTTTTTTCAATGCATACGCTGGAAAGGGTGTCTCTGCCTCAAGTGCAGGTACAAGACCTGCAGGAGAGGTGAGCAGGACAGC
>WAQR01000275.1 GCA_015520145.1 Candidatus Hydrothermarchaeota archaeon | reverse complement strand
GTGTATACCCTCCCGGGTACAGGGGATACTACAGTCTTTGTATATATATCTGATATCTCTCCACTTTTACCCTCCAGTATCTTATTTAACTCTTCTGCTGCCTTGCGCATCGAATGCTCCCGGCTTACTCCTTTCCTGTTTACCCCGATTACCTCTTTACGGCGGGGTTCGCTCCCATTGACAGCGACTGTAATCGTAACGCATGCCCCTGACGGACCTGCCGAGATATCGATATCAGACTTTGTTATAACCCCGTCAACAGTCTTTAGCTCATCGTTCATGTCTCTTAAGACATGTTCCAATGCCCCGTTTACATCTATCCCACTTTTCGATTTGCTTATGACTCTCATACCAATTAAAAATAGAATTCCCGGATATATAAACGTAACGTCCCGACCCATCGGTGATTATCTTGCCTTCCATGCACTATTGGAGGCGTTCGCCTCTATCTATATCGGTCTATAACTATCCTAACTACCCTAACGATCTAACTGTCTATCTATATTGTGAACTATAAAGTTCCTCTATCCTGTTGACTGTATCTGTGTCCTCAGGGCCTTTGTCTTCTCTTACTTTCATCACCCTTGGAAACCTCAGTGCAAAACCTGATTTATATTTTGGGGATTTTTGTATCTCCTGGAATGCCACCTCCACCACGAGCTCGGGCTTCAGTTTGACCCTGCCGCCTGAATTGAATTCCACAAGCGGTTTTAGTGTGTTTGTAAACTCTTCGAGCTGCTCTTCGGTTACACCCGACCCAACCCTGCCGACAGGCAGAAATTCGCCGGTCTCCGCGTCTCTTGCCCCGAGTATATAAGAGCTGAGCCATCCTGCCCTTTTTCCAGTACCCCACAGCGCCCCGATTATCACAAGGTCGAGGGTCTCCATCACGGGCTTGATTTTGTACATATAGCCGACCCGTGCGCCCGGGATATAGGGTGCTTTCAGGTTTTTGACCATGACCCCTTCGTGCCCCTTTTCCAGTGCCCTGGAGTAAAATTTCTCAGCCGCCTGGACGCTGTCTGTTACAATCTGTTCTGCGAGTTCAATCTTTTTTTCGATAGGCTCTACCACACCTTCAAGTGTCTTCCTGCGGTTTTCAAATGTCTCGTCAATAAGACTTTTTCCGTCGGCATACAGGATGTCAAAGATATATATCTCGAACGGGATTTTTTCAATCATTTCTAAGACATCATATTTCCTCCGAAACCTCCTCAATATATCCTGGAACGCCCTCGGCCTCCTGGTCTCCGGGTCTATTGCCACTGCCTCGCCCTCTATGATGGCACTGGATTTGACTGCTTTGTTGACCATCCAAACCACGTCAGGGAGTGCGGACGTTACGTCTTCAAGCCGCCTAGAGAATATCCTCACACCCCCAGCACTCTCACCCCTGCTGCCATCCCCACAGTTCCTGTGTATCTGGATCCTCGCCCCGTCATATTTTATCTCGAACGCTGCCGTGCCGCAGTCTTTAATGGCGTCTTTTATTGATGGAGAGATCTGTGCAAGCATCGGTTTTACAGGCGTCCCGATTTCCATTGTCAATTCTGTAAGTCCGTCTTCACCCTGTACTCTCGCAGTCATTGCGACCTTGCCGAAATCGTTTGTGAGCATATATGCCCTCTCCACGATATGTGGCGGGATACCATAGGCGTTTGCGATTGCGTCCCTGATGATGCCTTCTGCAACACCCACCCTCAACTCCCCGAGGACTGTCCTGACCAGGTACTTTGCTTCGAGGGGTGCGGCACTTGTCAGGAGGTTTGAGAGCAGCTTGATCTTCCTGCCCTGTGCCCCTTTCCCTGATGCGTCTGCGATATTTTCAAAACAGGCATAGACCTTTTCGACTGTCAGTTTTTCTGTAAACAGGGTTGTCTGGACTTTTTTTTCAAAGAGCTTCTCTACCGCGCTGCCGACATCTCCCATCTCTCCGATTGTTGTTTTCAAATCCTGTTTACTGATACCTGTAACAAAACTGATTGTGTCGTATAAAAGCCCCGGCCCGATCCCGAGCTCTACAGGGCTCCAGAGTGGGAACACCCTGCCCATCAGCAGCATGGGGATGATTTTGAGTAACTCTTTTGGGGTCTCGTTTAGAAACCCTGTGATTATGTCGGTCTTTTCAAGCCTTCCGGGGGTTGCTTCCAGCTTTTCGTAGACCTCTGCCAGTTTACGGTATTCCATCATTTATCTCCTCTTGAACCGTTTTTCCAGCTCTTCGAGATCCATGCTGATTATTACTGGTCTGCCGTGGGGGCAGGTGTTCGGGTTTTCCAGTTTTAAAAGCCTGTCTAAAAGCTTTTGCATGGTATCAGGGAGCAGGACTTCCCCTGCCTTTATTGCGGATTTGCATGCCGTCATGGTGATTATCTCTTCTTTTTTTGAATCCAGGGTTTTTATCCTGCTAAAGGATATCAGCTCGTCGAGGATGTCGGTAATGCTATCTCTGTCTTCGATTTTGCCCATTACAACCGGCAGGGATTTTACAATGAAGCTGCTGCCGCCAAAAGGCTCGATTACAAACCCGAATCTTTTGAAGAGTTCAAGGTTCTGGTTGAGCACCACTGCCTCTTCGGGTTTTGTGTCGATGACCACAGGGGAGATGAGGTCCTGGGAGAGGACCCTGTCTTTCTCGAATCTCTTCATCTGTTCTTCGAAAATGACCCGTTCGTGTGCTGCGTGCTGGTCGATTATCGCAAAACCCCCAGGGTGCTGGGCGATTATGTAGGTGTTGTGGATCTGGCAGAGCGGGACGAATTGTCCAATCTTTTCGTTTTCCAGACTTTCTGTGTCACCTGGGACTGCGTCCTTTTCAATCGGTCCAATCTGCCTTTTGGCATCCGGGCGGTATGTTCCTGGGGGCTCTTTTATTATTGTTGCCTGGTGTGTCGGTGCCTGCTGTGTGGGGTGAGCTGGTTTTTCCCTGATATCCGGGGTCAGCCTGCTTTCTAGGAGCGTCCTGTTTACGACTGCCATTATTGTATCGTAGACCTTCCATTCACGCTTGAATTTCACTTCGATTTTGGTTGGATGGACGTTTACGTCGATAAATCTCGGGTCGATTTTGATGGAGAGGACTGCGACAGGGAAGCGGTTTTTCTGGAGCAGGGTGTGGTAGCCGTCCTGGATTGCCCTTGTTAAGAGCTTGTTTTTTATATAGCGGCGGTTGACGAAGATGGACTGGCTCGCCCTGGTTGCCCTTGTAAGAGACGGCTTCGAGATGAACCCGCCGACTGTTATAAAGTCGTCTGTGTAGTTGAGGGGTATCATCTCTTTTGCGACTTCGCGCCCGTATATCCCGGCTATTCTTTCAAGGTGGGGTGCTTTTGGCAGGGTGAAGAGTTCTTTTCCGTTGTTTAAGAGCTTAAACGATATCTCGGGATGGATTAGGGCGAATCTTGTCACGGTCTTTGTGATGTGCGTCAGTTCTGCGGACTGGCTTTTGAGGAATTTCAATCTTGCAGGCGTGTTGTAGAAGAGGTCTTTTACCGTGATGGCAGTCCCTTCGGGGCATCCGGCTTCTTTGACCTCGCTGATTTTCCCGCCTTCGACTGCCACGTTTGTCCCGGTGAGGCTGCCTTTCTGCCTTGAGACAAGCCTGACCCTGGAGACAGAGGCGATGCTTGGCAGGGCCTCGCCACGAAATCCCATTGATGTGATGTGCTCGAGGTCGTCGATGGATTCTATTTTGCTTGTGGCGTGGCGCTCAAATGCAAGTGCACAGTCGTCAGGGGCGATCCCTTCTCCGTCGTCTATTACCTTTATCAGCTTCCTGCCGCCGTCTTTTATTTCGACTGTTATATTTTTGCTCTTTGCATCTATGGAGTTCTCTAAAAGCTCCTTTACCACTGATGCCGGGCGCTCGATGACCTCGCCTGCCGCTATCTTGTTTGCGGTGTTTTCGTCAAGGATTTTTATTTGGGGCATGTTACCTGTAGTATTTGTTTAGCTACTTATTAGTTTTCCGACGCCTACTTATTTGGGTGGCAGCGATTGGCGTTATCCTGACCGAAACGTCATTTGCGTAATTTATGGATAATATCAGTTATACATCTCTTGATCCTGTCCATCTCGAAATAGATTCTAAAACGAGATACGGTGAATTCTTTCAGATACGTGTCTCTATCTTTAATTAAAATGGTCATAGCACTTGCTAAGAGACCTACAATAAACGCAAAAATGAGATTTCTGAGTCCTGGATATACTCTTTCGGTAGGCCTCAATGAAAATTGCAGTCTATCCGTTTTGGTGTTTATGACATCGAATGTGTAAATCGGTCCTTTTTTGGTTATACCTCCTCTAGGGGGGGATGCTAAAGAATCTTCAGTAATAGTGAATACACATGATTCCTGGCACTTATATCTTATTTGATTAATTTCAACCAGTGCCCTCATATACATTTTTGGTTTATCTATTTCGGATCCCCCAATGAATAAGCTAACACGACCAGTTGGCTTTATATCTTTAATCTTATATTCCACTACAATTTTATTATTAAAACTTGGCTCGAAGAATAAATTCCTATAATATAAACTATTGTTTGAAATGATGCCTTTCTCATGAACCAGGTTTTTTGTGTTGTACTCTCTACTTATGGTGATACTGTAGTTTACGGTATTATCAGGCGGATCGAATCCAATATCTGTTTCAACGGGATTCGTATTTGTAAACATAATCGTCTCTCTCATAGTT
>WAQR01000274.1 GCA_015520145.1 Candidatus Hydrothermarchaeota archaeon | reverse complement strand
GTATACACGCCTCTACGGGTGAAGGATTATCTTTACAGTCGTTATAGTAAAAGCTTAATATGTAAAAAAGTAAAACTATTTTACGGTGAAATAGATGATAAATGCGAGAAAAAAAGAGGTAGTGTTAACGACAATCTCCCCCAAGGGTCAGGTAGTTATACCAAATAGCATACGGGAAAAACTCAATATAAAGTCAGGTACTAAATTCGCGGTCTATGGCAGGGAGGATACTATAATCTTCAAGAAGATCGAGATGCCATCAGTGGATGATTTCGAAAAACTCGTGGACTTTGGTACCAAGTTCGCAGTGAAGAAGGGTATTAAAGAAAAAGACGTCCTGGAGGGTGACTGATATCAGGGTTGTCTTGGACACCAATGTCATCATTTCGGCCATATTTTGGAGAGGCACTCCGTACCGAGTTATGAAAGAATGCATATCTGGAAATCTCACCATGCTAACCTCCCCAGCGATGCTTGATGAGGTCTCAGAAAGACTTCAAAACAAATTCACACTGCCAGCCGAGGAGGTCTGTACACTCAGAGATATAATGTTAGTCTACTCTCGGCTGGTGGAACCTAAAATAACTCTAAAAGTGGTGGAGGCGGATGAGAAGGATAATAAAGTTGTCGAGTGTGCAGTAGAAGGAAATGCAGATTTCATCGTTACAGGAGACAAGCATCTCCTCATCCTGAAAAAGTACAAAGACACTGGAATAATATCACCAGCAAAACTATTGGAGATGCTTTAAGAATGTCTTTTCGTCCACCCAGACCCGCCCATCGGCACACTTTTGATACACGCCTGCCGGGCTGTTGTTTGCGTTATGAAATAAAAAGTTTCGCAGCTCAATGGTAGAGCGTCCATTTTGTCAGCTCCGCCAGTGACGGTAGCCGTGTTCTGATGAGGCATTTTTGCAGCAAATAAGAACTGTGTGGGTTAGGCGATAGAATAAATATAGCACTTTTTGGGCTTCACCGTGTCGGGAAGACCGAGCTTTACTTGAAATTTAGAGAATTGAACAAAAATAAAGGCCCTGTTAAAGATAAATGAGCACTTCGAGTACTTTCTGGACGTTCCTATTTCCAAATTCACGAACAAAGACATCTATAAAAAAATTCTGTTTTATCTCGCTGAAAAACCTTGCAAACCTTACGAACGTATCCTCTCATTTGTTAAAGCCCAGTGGGGAGGTGCATACCTATATGAAGGCCCTTTTGAGGACTGGCCTCGTGATAAAAGAGGATAAGGTGTACAGGATTAGAGAGCCCCTCTTCGCTTTTTGGATTCGGAGGATATACCTCGGTCTTGAGAAAGACGCCCTGCGGGAGAAAGAAACCGTTAAAAAAATACTCGCGGATAAAAACAAAAAACTGTCTGCCAGGACAAACAATTTGAATGAAAATCGTCTGTTCTATCAGAAGGTTTAAATACTGTGGAGTAAGTCTATATCCATGGAGAAAGAAAAAATAGTGGAAGTGTTGACCCCCTGGAACTTCTGGGAAGGGGATCAATATACTGGCACAGCACGGGATGAGTATCTCAAACAACTTGTAGAGTATTCCAGGCAGGAGGAAGTCGTGGCCATAGTGGGGGTGAGAAGAGCCGGTAAATCCTATCTCATGCGGCAGTGCATAAAAGAGCTTATAAAAAACGGTGCCAAGCCTGAAGAAACTCTTTACATAAACTTCGAGGAACCCCTATTCAAGAATTATCTGAACCTGGATTTCCTTGTCAAATGCTATGAGGCATACAGAGAGATAGTGAATCCCGAGGGGTATGCCTTTCTCTTTCTGGACGAAATACAGAACATACCTGGCTGGGAGAAATTTGTGCGGGGCCTCATGGAAAAGAGAGAGGCAAAACTATATGTCAGCGGCTCGTCAGCCCAGCTTTTGAGCGCCGAATTCGCAACTGTCCTGGCGGGGAGGCAGGTCACCCTGGAAGTATACCCACTCTCTTTTAGAGAGTTTCTGACGTTTAGGGGTGTCAAAATAGATTCCAAATTGGATGTTCTCAAACGGAGCCGAAGGATAAGGGGTTATTTGAGGGAGTATCTGGAATATGGTGGCTTTCCTAGAGTCGTGCTAAGCGAGGGGAATTACAAGAAGGAAATCCTGAAAGAATACTTCAACACCATCCTGCTTAGAGACATTGTTTTGAGGTTCAGGGTCGAGAATGTCAAGCAGCTGGAAGCCCTTGCAGTATACCTGCTCACCAACATATCCAACAGGATAACATACAACAAACTGAAAAACATGCTAAAGTTCCTGGGCACGAAGATGTCCCTGGATAGTGTTGTGCGGTATATGGATTTTCTCAAGAAGGCTTTCTTCATTTTTGAGGTCAATGCGGCAAGCTACAAGGCAAAGGAGATCATTCAAAAGCCCCGGAAGGTTTATGCCATTGACACAGGTCTCAGAAATACGGCATCTGTTAGATTTTCCGAAGACATTGGGAGACTTGCAGAAAATGCGGTTTTCCTGGAGCTCAAGCGTCGAGGCAATGACATTTACTATTACTCCAAAAATAAGGAGTGCGATTTCGTGGTTAAAAAGGATATGAAATTCATACATGCCCTACAGGTGTGCTGGAGCGTTGAGGAGGCAACCAAAAAGCGTGAGGTCAATGGCTTAACGGAGGCTTTAGAGGAATTGCATCTAAGAGATGGCACGATAATTACAGGGGACTATGAGGACAAGGTGGAAGTGGACGGTAAAAATATCTTCTTTATCCCCATGTGGAAATGGCTCTCGTTGGACAAAGGGTCCGCATCTCAATGGTAGAGCGTCCATTTTGTCAGCTCCGCCAGTGACGGTAGCCGTGTTCTGATGAGGCATTTTTGCAGCAAATGTTTTTATAGTTAAATTATGCATAATTAAATTATGCATAGTCAGCATATATTCATAAACCGCAGGAAAGAATTGGATGTTCTCAATGCCTACAAAGAACGGTGTGAGTTAGGCGATAGAATAAATATAGCACTTTTCGGGCTTCGCCGTGTCGGGAAGACCGAGCTTTACTTGAAATTTAGAGAATTGAACAAAAATAAAGGCCCAGTTATACCCTATCTCAACCTCCAGAGGATTGTGCCCGACGTGGCGAATTTTTCCAGGCATTTTTGTGCACAACTTCTGCGCGCTTTCGCGTCCAGGAAAGAGGAAGTAGGGGAAACCCATACCATGGAGGATCTGTTACTTCTTGCATCAAAGCTGGGTGACGTTGAAGCCAGGGAGATTAAAAACCTTGCAAACCTTCTTGCAAGGCGTAAGATCGATGCAGATGCAATCCTCAATCTTACGTTCTCCTTACCGCAGCGCATTGCAGATGAACATGATATAAAAATTATCTTTATTCTCGATGAATTCCAGGAAATTCTCAACGTCCATCGCGACGTATTGAAAATTATGCGTGGAGTGACTGAGAAGCAGGCAAGAGTTTCTTACTGGGTAGCCGGGTCCGTGTTCTCCCTCTTCGAGGAGATATTTGGCTTCAAAAATCCTTTTTTTGGTCAGTTCAAAAGGATGGAACTGGAGAATTTTGATCGGCCCAGCAGCTACGAGCTCTTAGAGTCCCTGCTGTCTTTTGATCTCTTTGACATTCACAAGAGGACGATTTACAACTTCACCGGCGGGCAGCCCTATTATATCACAGCCGTGTGTGAAAGATTGATTCAGGAGTATGCGGTCACTAAAGAAATCGATGAAGAAGTTGTTAGATTTTCCATAGCCCAGGAACTCTTCGGCGAGACCGGGAAGATAAATGAGCACTTCGAGTACTTTCTGGACGTTTCTCTTTCCAAATTCACGAACAAAGACATCTATAAAAAAATTCTGTTTTATCTCGCTGAAAAACCTGCAAACCTTACGAACGTATCTTCTCATTTGTTAAAGCCCAGTGGGGAGGTGCATACCTATATGAAGGCCCTTTTGAGGACTGACCTCGTGATAAAAGAGGATAAGGTGTACAGGATTAGAGAGCCCCTCTTCGCTTTTTGGATTCGGAGGATATACCTCGGTCTTGAGAAAGACGCCCTACTGGAGAAAGAAACCGTTAAAAAAATACTTGCTGATCTGGAGGAAAAATACCTCTGGGCTTCCAGTGAGCTGGGCAGGGCAAAGGAATACGAAGTCAAGGCAAAGTTGGAGGAGATGCTGGGTGTCAAATTGGAAAACCGTGTCAGCGAAGACGGGCAGCTTGAGTTCGACCTTGCTGGAGAAAGAGAAAACACGGCTTATATTGTTGAAATAAAATGGCGCAACTCTCCAGCGAGCTATAAAGATATGGATAAATTCCTTGAAAAGGTCAAAAGCTCTAAGTTCGCCTCCAAAAACAAAAAACTGTACTTCGTATCCAGAGGCGGCTTTACAGAACAAGCCAGTAAGCTGGCCTCCAAATTCGATGTAGAACTTCTAAGGAAAATTTAGTTTAT
>WAQR01000273.1 GCA_015520145.1 Candidatus Hydrothermarchaeota archaeon | reverse complement strand
AGACCCAGGAAATGCCAAACGCAGGATTGACCTGGCAGAAAAGGAGATCGATAAGGCATATTCTGCAATCGCTGACGGAAGGTATGCAAAGGCCATCGACCATTTCAGAAAATCGTGGAGATATGCTCAAATTGAGGTGAGACATGGTTCATTTCAGGGTGGTTTTTAGGAGGATTTTGATTGACAACATTTTTTGTTAGATACTTTTGTCAGATACAACAGTGAGATTACAAATATCCCCTCATTTTGCTCATCATCTTGAATACGTTTTTTATCACGGGTATCACAGTTATCACGGCATATGGTCTTTCACCAGGTGCTCTTTTCCTGCTTATTCGTTTATTGCGCAGTTCTTCCATGATTTGTGTATTCTAATAAGGTAATAAGGAGGTCATGATTATATTATAGAATCGGTGGACTGATATTAATTGGACTGATATTAATATGTGTTGGAGAAGGGGGTTAATTAATTCTATGTGACGTGGGGGTTTTTCAAAATCCTCCGAAAATTATAAACCATTAAACTACCAAAAAGAGAGATAGACAGATACAGATATAGATATTAGAATATAGTAGATGAGGGGATTATTTATGAGAAGCGAAATGAATATCCTGACAGAGAGTATTAAAAGAGGGATTTCCATAGAACGGAAAGGTGAGGAATTTTATACTGATGTAGCGGGAAAAATAGATGACCCACTGGGAAAAGATACCTTAAGGTTTCTTGCAAAAGAAGAAGGCAGGCACATCCAATTTTTAGAAAACCTCCTTGATACCATGGTCAATGGCAATGAGAAAGAATTATCACGGGTTGTAGCAGGGTATGAGGGACAACTGACACGCTCTACGACGTTCCCGACGTTCCCTGGAAAGGAGGAGTACGTCACAAGAATCAAGGTTAAGAAGGGAGATAAAGAAATCCTTAAAGAGGCCAGGAAGATAGAAAAACGTTCCATTGCATTTTACCAGGAGGCAGTGGACACTGTAAATGACGAAGAACACAAATCTGTTTTCCGCCTGCTCGAAGACTGGGAAAAGAAGCATCTTGACTGGATAGAGTTTATGGATGAGAGCATGGACCTCTACGGGTACTGGACAGGTATCCAGGGATATTTTGCAAACGAATAAGACGCCTTCTTACAGGCCCTCTATCAGATTCCATCGATCCCATCGATTCCATCAGGGCGGTGGATTATCTCACCTGTTTTTGCCGACGCCTTAAGACCGGGTGTTTTTTTGAGTTTATCTTTGAATCCTTTTGATTTCAGGGTCTCTATAAATCTCTTTACAGCAGGTTTGTCTATCCTGTCTTTTGGGATTGCAAAATCGTATTTCTCTTCCTTTACCGGGATAAAATCCAGGTCGTATTGCTCGGCGACAGTCTTAATCGCAAGCCCGACATCTGCCTTATTAAATGCAACTGCCGCGGCTATGGCACTGTGAGATTTTGCCTCGATTTCATAACCATCTATTCTCTGGCACAGGTCTTTTGGAGATTTTTTGAGCACACCTGCAAGTTTTTTCAGCTCCAAATCGAACAGCACCCTCGTGCCAGAACCCGCGTTCCTGTTGATGAAGGATATATCTTTTTTGACAATATCCCTTATACTGCGTATCCCTCTCGGGTTGCCTTTTGCTATAACAAACCCCTGCTCCCGGTCATAGCCCCTTACAAGATAGGCCTTACTTGCTATCTTAAGCCTTTCCAGGAACGGGATATTGTAAACCCCTGTCTTATCGTCGATAAGATGTGTCCCGGAGATATCTGATTCGCCCATCCTGACCGCTGCAAGCCCGCCTGAAGAACCGACATTTATTATCTTTGCCTGGGTGGGCTTTGATTTGTTCATGATGCTGAGGAGGAGGTCAACACCGATGCAGTGGCTCCCGATGATGGTCAGGTCAGCGGGTACTATGTTGTCGCTGAAAAGCGTTACATCTACCTCACTCCCCCCGGCAATCATCTCTGTGTTTTCAGGGATTTCCAGGTACCCGTCAGCTTCTGCCAGGGTTGTAATCGCCCCTGAACCGCCTGTGACAGGATATCCGCTGAAATTACCGTCCTTACCCCTGACGAGATTGACCAGCAGGTATTCGAACCGCCCCCTTGCAGAATACAGCCGCATAGCGGATCTTGCCTTTACCTGTTTCCTTTTTATCTTTGATAGGCCAGAAAGTTTGCGGATGATCGGGATGACAAAGACATCGAGTACAATCATAGCAGAAGTGGGATAACCGGGCAGCCCGAATATCGGTTTTCTGTTGACCACCCCGATTATGGTCGGTTTTCCTGGTTTTATTGCAATCCCGTGGACGATTATCCCTGGTTTTCCGAGCCTGTCGATGACCCGGTATGAGATGTCGCCGATACCGGCAGATGTCCCGCCTGACATGATGATTATATCGAAATCCAGCATTTCTTTTAATTTTTCGTAAAGTGCCTCTGGCTGATCTTTTACAATCCCTAAAAACTCTGCCTCACCACCGTTTTCGTTGATAGAGTCGATAATCGCCCTTGAATTTACATCGTATATCCTGCCGTATCCGAGTTCTTCGCCTGGTACGGCAATTTCGTTTCCTGTTGAGATTACCCCAACTCTCGGTTTTTTGAACACAGGTACGTCTGTAATACCAAGTGCTGCCAGGACACCGGTTTCCCTTGGCGATATCAATGTCCCTTTACGAATGACAGTTTCCCCCTGCATTATGTCGCTGCCGGCAGCCATTATGTTTTCGCCAGGAGCGACTGGTTTATATATCCTGATCACCTCTTTCCTGGCCTTTTTAATCTTGTCAGTGAATTCAACCATTACCACGGCATTTGCACCTTTTGGCATTGGTGCACCTGTTGCAATACCCACACATCTTCCTTTCCTGACGGTTATTCTCTTATCGTCACCTGCCCGGAGATATCCACCTACCTCCACTTCTGTCGGATTCTCCTCATCGGCATAAAATGTATCAGATGCAACAATGGCGTATCCGTCCATGCTCGCCCTGTCAAAGGGCGGTACGTCGATTGGTGCTGTAATCGTTTCCGCAACGACCCTGCCAGATGCCCTGTCAAGCCTGACGTTCTCGATTTGTGGCTCTGGACTAAAATACCTGGAGAGCCTTTCTTTTGCCTCGTTTATCGAGGCTATGTCATGAAATTCTTTCTGCTCCATGATCTACTTGTTCAGGCACAAGAGGTATATAAAACTGTGCAAAGAATGTATGCAAAGAATGTTTCCGTAACTCAAATATAAATGCAGTAGTTAACCAGAGGTCAAAGTTGGAGAGATAAGATGTCGACTGAATACGAAACATTATTGGACAGGGCTTACAATAAATTACCCGAGACCGTAAAGGAACATTCCCGCTTTGTAACACCAAAAGTTGTTGCACTTATTCAGGGAAAGACAACGTTTTTAAAAAATCTGGGTGAGATAAGTAAAGCAGTTAACAGGGAGCCAGATGCCATTGCAAAATATCTTATAAGAGAATTTGGAACGAGCGGGACATATGATTCCCAGCACCTGTCTATGAAAGGGCAGTTCAGGCAGAACCAGATCCAGGAGAAATTTGAAACCTACCTGGCACAGTATGTCATATGCCCTGATTGCGGCAGGCCTGATACAAAGATCATGCAGGAGAGGAGGATTAGCTTTTTAAAATGCGAGGCATGTGGTTCAAGACACCCACTTGCAGCAATAAAGGCAACAGTACCGAAAGACGAGACAAAAAAGATTGCCGTTGGTGATGAAGTCACTGTCCAGATAACCAGGACAGGTAAACGGGGTGACGGTATGGCTTTACTGGGACAATATGTCGTATTTGTAACCAATGCCAGAGAAGGTCAAAGGGTCAGGGCAAAAATAACAGGGATACAGGGTACGAGACTTTTTGCAAATGCGGTTGAAATCCTGAAATGATTAGAATATTTTTAATCATGCCCCATCCTTTCGGCTCTCGAAATAGTATCCAGCTTCCTGGACACGTCTGCAAATCCATCTCTGGTTATAGCTATATGCTCGTCCTGTTTTTTATCCATCCTGTTCAATGTGGTCTGCATCCCCAGGCCATATGATGCGAATTTACCCTGCTGCTCAAGCATAAAGTTGCGCTCAAAGGCGTCTATTGCCCTTATCTCCCTGTCATAATCATCCACGGTTACATCTTCCACATCTGCAAAGGGAAGGGAAATTATCTTTTGCAAATCTCACCAGATGCTCCACCTTCCCGGCATCTCCACCAACATAAATTTCCAATGTCTTTGTTCAGTTCGAGGTCTTTGTCGTATCTCGATTCCATCTCTTTAATCATTTCAAAGATGGCAGGAGTCGCGAGTTTTGAATAGTCCACGACTTCCTCTATTTCTTCTTTTTTATCTTGAACTTCATTTTACAATACTGAATATCGTTAAGTCTTTCTGTATCTGGCTATGGGTGAGGGGAAGGCTCTGGTTATTACTGTGTTCATTATGGTGAATGCTTTCTCCCATTTTTGGTAAAACTCGCAGACGTTAATGTAAGAAGTATTATAGTGATGTAGTATGACCCTAGTAAAAGTATCCACAAAAGGGCAAATAGTTATACCGACCGAGATTCGAAAGAGGCATGGGATAACATCTGGCATGGAGCTAGAGATACTTGATTTTGGAAAGGAGATCATATTAATCCCGGTTAAAGGTGATCCGATCAGGTCTGCAAAAGGACTGATAAAGTTCAAGCGTCCCGTCTCGAAGATATTATCCGACGTCAGGAAAGAGGAAAGAAAATTCGAGAGGACGAGAAGGAGTTAGAAATGGAGAGATATGTGCTGGATAGCTTCGCTGCGCTGGCTTATTTTGGTGACGAAAAGGGCAGTGAAATAGTTGAAAAGCTTCTAGTGAAGGCCAAAAAAAGGAAAATAAAAATTTTCATGAGCTATGTCAATCTTGGAGAAATCTATTACATACTTTTTAGGGAAGAAGGGGTAGACCTGGCAAATGAGGCAATAGCATTGATTAAAAGATGGCCAATTGATCTTGTCACTGTAGACGAGAAGATCTGCTTGATCGCCGGAAGGATGAAAGCGACGTATTCCATTTCGTATGCAGACGCTTATGTCGTGGCTCTCGGCCTGTACGAAGATGCCAGATTGGTTACCGGTGACCCTGAATTCAAAGAGGTGGAGGGCGTTGTTGACGTGATGTGGATATGTTAAAATGTTATCAATCCGTTAAATTTTTCTTTTTTCCACAACTTTGAATCCCCGCACCTAAGCAAAAGTATTTTATGTATAAAAAATAATACAAACGTTACATGTCACAGATAAGATACAGTAAACATGCAAGAGTCAGAATGATAGAAAGAGGTATCTCCCACACAGAAGTCAAAAATGTAATTAATAAAGGTGCAAAACGCCTTCAAGACAGGAAAATCGTGTCTGCCTATTCCTATTTTGAAGTGGTGTATAGGAAGGCCGGGGAGAAGATCTATGTCATTACCGTAAAGCCACGATGGTGATAGAAATGAAATGTCCGATATGTGAAAAAGGTGACCTGAGGAATGGAGAGGTAGAAGAGGAGATGTTTGGAGTAGCGTTAGGAAAATTTCCCGCAGAAATCTGCGATAAATGCGGCGAATCTTTTCTAGACGAAGAAGCAATGACAAAAATCGAACATAAAGCAAAAGAGCTTGGAATATGGGGTCTTGCAGAGAAATTGAAGGTGGTAAAGTCAGGGAATTCGCTGGTAGTAAGAATTCCTGCAAAAATTTCTAAATTCTTGGATATACACGTTGGCGATGAAATTCTCTTCTATCCCGAGGGGAAGAAAAAGGCCGTACTCGAAACGATCTGAGATT
>WAQR01000272.1 GCA_015520145.1 Candidatus Hydrothermarchaeota archaeon | reverse complement strand
CCACAGTACTGTCCTCGATAAACTACTCTGTCGTATACGCATGGACTGGTAACGGCTGGAAGATGTCAACAGACCCGCGTGACCCGCTGACAGAGATGACCCCTGGACACGGGTACTGGATATATGCCAACAGCGCCGGTAGCTATGTGGTAGAAAATTAAACCGCTCTAGGCGACCAGAACAACTATCCAGCCATCATAGTTCGTCAGTGCGTCATGGCAGCCAATCTAAATAAAATTTTCCATGTTAGATTAGTGCTGCTAGGTGGGAACAGAACAATGACAACAATCGAAGATATCATAAACTCTCTAACTGACGCCGAAACGTTAGAGCTTCAAGATGTGAATGTCGAGGTAGAAGAACTTGTTCTAAGCCTAACCCAGACAATGATGATGGCTCAAAAGACTGCGACTATCCCGGCACTAGAGACCGCAGAAAAGGGATACCTGGAGGTTCCCGCAATCAAATTCGAACCGCCTGTAAAAGAGTATCCCGGCAGTGTCGTGGAAGTCCAGCTCGGTGCAACGAAATCCGACGGCGGTACAAGAGGGAACGTAGTAAAAGTCGGCGGTCAATCGAGTCTATATAATTTTGAAGGCGGGATTAAAAACAGGCCTGTTATAACATTCGATGTATTCGACATCTCAATGCCCACCTTTGCAAAGGCCTTAAGAGAAGAGTGGCAGGACGTATGGGATGACCCGTCGAGCTGGGCGAAAAAGGCGGTAAAAGAGGGTGCGGACCTGATCACAATCCACCTCATCTCAACAGACCCAAAGATCAAAGACACATCACCCAAAGAGGCATGTAAAACTGTAGAAGACGTCCTCCAGGCAGTAAAAGTACCAATTGTAATCGGTGGTTCTGGCAATCCAGAAAAAGACCCGCTGCTCTTCGAGAAGGTTTGCGAGGTCGCTGAAGGAGAGATGTGCCTGATTGCATCTGCCAACCTGGATTTGGACTATAAAAAAATCGTCGATGCAGCCAACAAGTACAACCACAACGTCCTCTCCTGGGTCTCGCTTGATATCAATGACCAGAAGACCTTGAACAAGCTGCTTTTAGAATCCGGGCTGCCGAAAGAAAGGATGGTCATGGATCCGACGACAGCCGCACTTGGATACGGTATCGAATATACCTATACAATAATAGAAAGGATAAAACAGAGTGCCTTAAAAGGTGATGAAGACCTCCAGAACCCCATCTCCTGCGGCGTTACGAACGCGTGGGCTGCAAGGGAAGCATGGATGAATAATCCTGCCTGGGGTCCAAGGGAGTATCGGGGACCGCTCTGGGAGACCATAAACTCTCTCACAGTTCTGCATGCTGGAGCAGACATCATGATGATGCTCCATCCAAAGGCAGTTAAAGCTGTAAAGACCGTGATTGAATCGATGTACAACAGGCCAAAAGGTCCGGAAATCAGATACGAGGACTGGCTTACAGTCTAAGATATCCCAAATCTTTTAATACTAAATTGTATAAGATTCCACCATGCCCCTCATCTGCCTGTCCTTCCACCATATAAAGACCCAGTACGCTAATTTTCAAAAAGTCAGATTTGACGACACGTCAGCGTTCTACCTGGTTTCTCAGGAAATAGAAGAGATAAAAGAGCGGGTACTCCTCCAGACAGGTACGCGGGTGGAGGTCTATGCGATAATCGACGACATTGACACAGGCATCGAACTTTTACTTAAAATCTTCTCTTCAAAAAGCGGGCTTGACAAAGAAACTCTAAAAGAGTTTTTCGATATATATACCGGCGAAGATGCTGCAAGGCACCTGTTCAGGCTAATCGGCGGCATTGAATCAAGGGTCTTAGGCGAGACATACATCCCGATTCAGGTTGAAGCTGCGTTTCGTAACGCCCGTGAAAACAGGGTTAGAAAACGAGAACACCTGGATTCGTACCCATCCAGATTTTTAGCCGAACCCGGGTCTGCCGATTCGTACATGGATACATTATTTGACACAGCGATTCGAGTAGGCAGGAAGGCAAGAGCAGAGACAAAAATCGAGGGAGGGCTGCCTGTTGCTGATAAAGCAGTGAAACATATTCTAAAAAAAGTCCCTGAGATACAGAACAAAAACATTGTCTTATTTGGCGCAGGTCTGACAGGTCAAAAAGTTGCAAAGTCATTAAGGAGACGTGGACCAAAATATCTGACTGTAATCAACCGTAATTTCGATATAGGAAAGATCATAGCCGAGAAGATAGGTGGTTCGACTGTAAGATATGACGATTCAGCCAAAATCCTCTCAAAAGCAGATATCCTCGTATGCGCCACTCTTGCATCGCACTACAGGGTAACCCCGGATATGCTGCTTGATAGAAAATCGCCCATCGTCGTAGTGGACGTATCGCCTTTTGGGAACGTCGACCCGGCAGTCGGCAGGCTTCCAGACGTCATCTTGATTAACGGGAACCTTAGAAAAGATGTGGAAAAGAACCTTAACCTGGCAAAGGCAGAGATACCTGAGGTTGAGAAAATAATTAAAAAAGAGATAGACAAGTTATACCAGGACCCTGATATCAACTTGCTCTTCGACTGAAATTTGTAACCTTTAGCTGTTTTAGGATGGATATATTGTCCGTGCCGGTGATTTTCCCGACAGTCCCGGGCAGATAGGTACAGTAAGGGTCTTCTTCCAGGTAATCGCCTGTAACCGCATAGGCCCTTGACCTGCTGCCCCTGCAAATATCATTGAATTCGCATATCCCGCATCTCCCTCTAAGCCGTGCCGTATCCTGCATATCTTTTAGAACCCTGGATTTAGCATAGATGTTTTTCAACGTATCTGTCCTGACATCTCCAAGTCTTAAAGGTAAAAAACTGCTTGGAAATACCTCGCCTGTATTTGATACAAAAATACCCTTACCAAATACTCCATCTTTCAGGGTACTCGCAGTACTGGCTGCTGGTGTACCGGGTGTATTACTGGCAGGTGCTAAGCCCTGTGTTTCCGGGATATCCTCCAAAAACCTGTCCAGCTTTGATTTCAGGATATGGTAGAGCGGCCCATGTTTCAGGACATTCGCATCAACCTTCCCGTCCTCAACAAGTTTTCTAACAACCGCCACTCTCCTGTACGGCTCACTCCCGGCAATTGCGTTTACAGTAATCGGCGCGAACTTCATCAAATCATAGATGAAATTGAAGACATCTTCATACTCTTCTACCCCTATCCCATATTCTTCCCTCGCCCTGCCTGTAGGTATGAGCATATACATATACCAGCCGACAGCTCCAAGCTCTCTGGAGAGCATCATGATCTCTGGAAGTTTTTTCACATTGAATTTTGTGACCGTTGTTAGGAGGCGGAACGGCAGCCCTATCTCATTCATTATCCTGGTGGCCTTAACGAGCCTGTCAAATGTCCCGGGAACACCTCTAAAACTGTCATGTGTCCCGGCGTCTGGACCATCGATACTCATCGCCACCACGTCTGTCCCGGCATCCTTTAACTTTACAATATTTTTCCTGTTTAGAAGCGGCGTGGTACTCGGGGCGATGGTAACGTTCAATCCTGTATCCTTTGCGTATCCTATCAAATCAAATATATCCCCGCGCATCAGTGCATTGCCGCCAGTTATACGCAGGATAGGGTAGGGTCTTTTAAAAGAGGCGACCTGGTCGATGAGGGCACGTCCCTCCTCGGGAGTAAGTTCGTCAGGGTCTGGTTTATTCTTTGCAGAGGCCTTGCAGTGTTTGCATAAAAGACCGCATGCAATTGTCGATTCCCACATTATGGAGACCGGTTTTTTAGTCATTGTGGCCATTGTAGTCATTGTATCCATTGTATTGACCCATATTATAATTATAATTCGAGGCTGGTGTCCTACCCCTCTTTTCGTACAGCCCAAAAAGCCGCAGAACCAAATCTAAACGACTGATGTTTCAGGGGAAGTAACTCTCATATGTTTTATCTCGTTCAGTTCTGGTATGAGGAGTCCCTTGATAGCCTCTCTTATAACATCCTTCATAATGGGTATCCTT
>WAQR01000271.1 GCA_015520145.1 Candidatus Hydrothermarchaeota archaeon | reverse complement strand
GTTATAGGACTTTGTAAATCTGGTTGTGGGGCATGACCATGCCTTTATGTTTCAAATAGCCCTCAATCTTGTTTGGCCCCCCCACTCATAACGTTTCCTCAAACGGACGACTTTCTTCTTCAATTTATACCAATTTCGTGCCATAAACTGTCACCTTACACCTTTACGTGTTCAATATTCAAAAGTGTAAGGCATTTTCAGGATACTACACCAAATGAAAAAATTAGAAAGATTTTTAAATAAAAGGGTTAATTGGACGGGCTCAGTTCTGAGTGATATCTAGACCTCAAGTCTTTTCTGTTTTACATCCCTTATAATTTTATCACCGACTTTTCCAATCGATATGCCCTCATTAACATCAACTACCATACCGTCCCTTGCAGATATCGTCCGGATACCGGTTTCTTCCTCAACCCTCCTTGCTTCATATACCTCCTTCCCGAGCATCTTCATACCAAAATGCTGCATTATTGCAAGGTTTGGCCCTGGCCTGACTTCCCTTAAAACCCGTATCACATCATCGGTACAGTAATGATACGGGATCCTGTCGTTTTGTGGTCTTATCACATTGAAAATAATGATATTTGACCCGGCATAAAGGTCAGCAATCCCGTCAAAATATTCTGTATCTGATGTATATGTTACAACACCTTCCGGTGTAAATATCTTAAGTCCAACAGCCGCAGGGTCAGAATGCCTTGTGGTAAATGTTTCTACCTTTATCCCATCTATATTAAATCCCACCCCGGGCTTTAAAACAACGATTTCCTGCGCCTTTGACTGATGGTATCTTGAAATCCCAGGCCCTATCCCGTCTTTTCCAAGAAGAACGCTCTCACTGCATGCCAGAACACCGCGGTTCTTGGTCATACCATAGGTCATTGCCTCGATTAATATCTCGCCATCATTGTAATGGTCAGGGTGACAATGTGTAATAATCAAAACATCTGTATCAATTGAAGATATCTCTGCTTCAGAAAGGCTGACAATTGCTCCAGGACCGGGGTCAATATGTATCTTCTTGGAACTGTGTATCCTAAATCCCCCTGTCTTTATCTTCTGGGTTAGAGTAATCCATCTACCTCCCCCCGTACCGAGGAAGATTATCTCCATTTAACCACCTGCTTAAAACGAGGTCATGTGACTGAAAGCCAAGAAAGCTAAAAACATGGAAATGCGGATTTTAAAAACTGCAAAGCTCTCCGTTTATCACAGCCTCAGTTATCTCCTTAATTTCTGCCAGATGGATGTCCACAATACTCTCTACCTTTGGTTTTACTGCCTCAAAACTCGTGCTGTCGTCCAGGATGAGCTGAACGCTTGCAGCTTTTGGATGGTCAATCGGGGATCCTATCTGGCTTAAGATCCTGATATATACCTCTTTTACCCCGTCAACAGACGATGCGATATTGTTGGCAATCTTGGTGGATAACAGATTGTATATCTTACCCACGTGATTTATGGGATTCTTTCCAGCCGCGGCCTCCATTGACATGTATCTGCTTGGAGTTATCAGGCCATTTATCCTGTTGCCTCTCCCAACAGAACCATCATCTCCCATCTCGGCCGATGTCCCTGTGACTGTGAGGTACACTGAACCCCGTTTATAGTCGTCTGCCGTGTTTATCATTATATCCACGTCTCGTTCAGTGATCTTTGATGCGAGATCTTTTATTTCACCTGCCATCTCCTCCTTCACACTTATATAATGGTCCATATCAGGGATATACCTGGAAACCATGGCATCAGCAATTGTGAGGGTGATATTCCCATCTTCTCTCAATCCCATAACCTTGATATCTTCACCACTTTCAGGAAATTTCTTTTTGAAATCATCTGAATTCATGAGTTTTTCGGTTTTAAGACACAGCGTCTCCACATCTGAAAACGGGGCGTGACCTACACCAAAAGAGGTATCATTTGCCATCGGGATGTCAGTAGACCTCTTAAATACGTCTGTCAGGTCAGTAGAACCCTGGCCAATCTTCGACTCAATGACGACATCGTTTTCTGCATCAAGGTTGCGAACCGTCTTTTTTAGATACTCCCTTGCAGCATTTATTGCAATCTCATGGACAGGTATGGTCTCTTTACCTACCCTCGTTGTCGCCCTGCCGGAGAGAAGGATGTATATCGGGTCTATCACTTCCCCGCCTCCAAATACCGGATTCGCCCTGCCGCCGACTATTTCTACCTGGTCGGTATTATGATGCATGGGGATTCCAAAACTGCGTTTATACACCTTACATAGCTCACGTGAAACTGAATCAGCGATTCCATCTGCAAGGCTATCTGGATGGCCGAGCCCTTTTCTCTCTACAAGCTCGATCTTCTGTTCTTCTACCGGCGTCCTTATCACTTTCTCAATAAAGATATTCCTACTAACCATCAAAAACCTCCATATCTTCTTTCATATCATAGATAGTCTAAATTTTCTTAAACGTCCTTTTAAGGCTTTCTGTCTTGAGTGTTATTTTTCGCTGGGGTTCAATTGTCATATATATCTTACCACCTCTAAATACCCTGACAATACCTCCACTCTGTGATACCGTGATACCTATCGCTTTGGTCACACTGGTTATTGCTGCAACTGCGGCATGCCTTGCGCCAAGCCCCCGTGCGATATCGACTTTGCTGGTATCCACGTTGAGATACCTGCCTGCTGCTTCAATCACTCCGTCTTCTGTTATAACAAATGCACCGTCAAGCTGTGCGAGTTCCTTTATGGTCTCTCCTATCTCCGGTTCTGATATCACCCTCTCGCCGATAATATGGCCTTCAAAAGGGTTTAGAATCAGCTGTTTTGATTTTTTCATGACATTTTTGGAGTCACCTAATAGAAATGCTGTTCCAATAAGCCTGCCTTCCCTGCCTTCCCTCCCAATCTCCAGGGCAATATTGAGCGTCGCCTCAAATACTTCCTGTTTGATATCCGCAGATTTTATCAGGTCATACAGTGTAAAATCAAATCTATCTTTATCTATCTTGTAAACAGATATAGAGGTGGCCTCTCCAGATATTGTTGAACCCAGTGCGATTACAAGGTCTCCTTCACGTATTATCCCTTTATGGAACGCTACTATCAGGGCGTCTTCAATCCGTGCAGTACCTGAGGTATCCCGGGTCAATAGTTTTATGGCAAATTTTCTTGCTTTGGATCTCTTTGATCTTTTCGTGCGCTTTTTCTCCTCGATATCCAGGAACTCGATATCCAGGGTGCTTATCATTGCCTTTTTTACAAGCTGGTCAAATGTTTCATCGTCCGCGGTCGCGCCGATGATAGGGATCTTTGTATTCTGTGCTGCCAGGATATCGAAACTCTCCCCAGTCTCCGTTAAGACAAGTATTGCACTTACTTTTATCCTCTTTGCTAACCTGACCGCAGTTTTTATCACCTCCCCTGAAATATCGATATCTTTTGGCATACTGTAATTATTATTTCTGACACATTTTAAGTGTTTTCCCTATCTCTTCGATTGTGACCTCGTCTATCTCCATGACATCGAGCTTTTTCAGTTCCACGACAATTCCGTATTCCAAAAACCGCTCGTATCTGGGACATGTCGTCAGGAACGTCCTGCCAAAATCTGTGACCATACCGTTTTCTTTTGCACGTTTTGCCAGTTCGATGGGACCTGGATGTCTAAATCCTGTACATATACCCCTCCTGTCAGCATGTACAACGTCAGCGACGTCACCTAGCATCTCTTTTAAAATATCCGAGTACCCGACCAGCCTATCAATCAATTTTCCGGCATCTTTAAGCTCTTCTATTAGTCCTGCTGCTGTAGCAGGGCTCATCTTGCATGTCTTTACGATATCAATGGAATCGTCCATGATCTGCCTGCGGGAGGTTGTGAAAAAACCTCCTGAGAGCAGGTTTAATATCTTCGGTGTACCTGTTGAGCATACAATAACGTCAGAATATTTCCCTTTTGCCAGACGTGAATCACCGATTGCTCCAGAAGCGTCTTCTACCAGCATCACACCGTTCTCTCTACAGACGCGGGATATTTCTTTGATATCCTGTTCTGCGATATAACCTGCAAAGGAAGGTACACAAAATGCCTTTGGTCCAAGTCTTTTTAGCTCCCTGTCAAGGTCAGCCGGGTCGACAATCCCCATATCGGTCTTTATTTCAAATACATCCTGACCGAACATTGCCTGGAAATCTTTAAATGCCTTCCAGCCGCCCTGGTCAGGCAGGGCGATGCTGCCGTTTATCGCCTTTAGAACAGAGAGTATCGCGGCATTCCCGCTTGATACCAGCCTGGCGTACCTGTGTCCTGTGACATCTTTTATGTCTCTCAATGCCTCTTTTGTCTCGCCATGGTTTGGGATACAGCAGTACTCTGTCCCGAGGACCAGCGCAGAGTCGCTCATTGCCTCTCTTGCACTCCTTGAGGGTTTTCGATGCGGATACATTGGGTAACAGGACCTCTATCTTAACTATCTTAACTATCTTTAAGTGATCTGAGTAATCTAAGCTGAGTAATCTTATGCTTTCGATTTTAATGCCTTTTTAATCCTCGATATCCCCTCTTTTATATTCTCCATGCTGGTTGCATAGGAGAGCCTGATGAATCCTTCACCTTCGTTTCCAAACGCCCTGCCTGGAATGGCTGCCACTTTCGCATCTTCTAAAAGAAAACTTGCAAACTTAAATGAGTCTCTTTCGTAGCAGGAGAAATTAGCAAACGCATAAAATGTGCCGCTTGGTGTGACGCATGACACGCCGTCTATCTCATTTAGCATCTTCATTAGCGTGTTGCGTCTTTTCTTAAACTCTTTTGTCATCGCTTTTAAAGAATCCTGGGATTCTGTCAGTGCAGTAACCCCGGCTTTTTGGACAAACGAGGTCGGGCATGAGATAGAGTGTTCCTGAATCCTGTTCATTCCATCTATGATATCAGCAGGAGCGGCAGCATATCCGAGCCGCCATCCTGTCATCGAATAGGCTTTCGAGAATCCATTGATGGTTATCGTGCGCTCTTTCATGTTTGGTAAAACCGCTATGCTGATATGCTTTCCGTCATAGATGATCTTCTCATATATCTCGTCAGAGATTGCTATCAGATCGTTTTCTATGCAGATCTCGGAGATTTCTCTCAGGTCATAACCGTTAAGGACTGCCCCAGTTGGATTGTTTGGCGAATTCAGGATGATCGCTTTGGTCTTCCTGGTGACCTTTTCTTTTATCTTTTCAGGTTCTAATCTAAATCCCTTTTTTTCTGACGTAGGTACGTAAACCGGGACCCCGCCTGCCATCTGGATCATGGGTTCGTAGGATACCCAGTAGGGGTCCGGGAGTAGTATCTCATCACCTGGGTTTGTGATTGCAAGTACTGCTTCGTAAAGGGCATGTTTTGCACCAGGAGTTATCAGTATCTCTTTTTCCGGGTCGTATGAGATCCTGTTGTCATTTAGAAATTTTCTGGCAACCGCTTTTCTAAGTTCTATTATCCCGCGTGTCGGCGTGTAGTAGACGAATCCCTCTTCAACTGCTTCGTAGAGTGCGTTTTTTATGTGTTCAGGCGTATCGAAATCTGGCTCGCCTGCACCAAGTCCTATGATATCAACACCCCCGGCTTTCATCGCTTTTGCCCTGGCTGTTATCTCGAGTGTGGCAGAGGGCTTTACCTTTAATACCCTGTCTGAAATCATAATCTCACATCTCATCTCAAATTATTATTTAAAGTTTGTCTCTACTGAGGTTTTTATAGTTTTCCCGTGCTCCCCCCATGGTGTGTGTGTAGCCATACAAGCATACAAGGATGATATTGGGAACTAATTTCAGGAACTACGAGCCCGTCCAATTTACCCTCTTATTTAAAAATCTTTTGTATTTTGTATAGTCCAGCATCTCCGAATGAGTGACTAACGAAAGAGAGAATCCACTACACAACGCGAAAAAAGGATGTTGAAGATGTGGACCGATATGAGGGGTATTTTTTGAGGGATGTCTGCACTGACTATCGCGCAAGTGAGGAACTTGAACTTGCCCGTAACGGCGTGTTTTCCTCTCCAGCCATGAATCCAAAAACCT
>WAQR01000270.1 GCA_015520145.1 Candidatus Hydrothermarchaeota archaeon | reverse complement strand
GGAGTCTGAGTGTGAGCTTTGCGGTGCGAAGTTTGGTTCTATGGACGAGTGCTGCGAGCATGCAGAAAAGGAGCACCAGATAGCAAAGAGTGCCTGTGATATGGCCTGCAAGGAGGTGTAGTAGGATGTATAATAAATCGCTTGTGATTCCAGGGATACTGATATTCCTGCTGGTAGTGTTATCGCCGATTATATACAACTCGACAAGCGCGTCGGCACCGCCGGAATTACCGTCGACTGCCATGGAAACGCACAACTATCCTTCTTCAATACCGATGGATACGTGGAAGAGCGAACATATGAAATATGTTGACTCTACAACTATCTCAAACTGCAAGGGATGCCATGGCAATACTGCGGAGTTCTGCGATAAGTGCCATAGCTTTGTCGGGGTAAGGCCGTCGATACTGGAGTAAAGGGTAAAAGTGGAAGCTGAAAACCGGCAACAGCAGAAGAATTATATATGTGACGGTGGCCTAAATTAGTTTAGATGTTAATATTTTTGAATCGGATATGGAGGATTCTGGATGGGCGATATAAAATTCGAGAAAATAGGCATCGAAGAAAAGAAGGTTCTCTTGGATATACTTGGATATGAGGTTGATGAGGATGGCCTAATTTTAGACAAAAAAACAAAGAAGGAGCATAAATGCCCGATAACAGGAGAGGTTGTCTTTATTGAGAATGCATCCGTTTTACCTGGTTCTACAGTAGTTATTAATACATCTGAACTTTCTCTCTCAGAATACTTCACAAAATTTGTTGAGAAAACATTCCAATAAAACGATGACCCCTCCACCAGGTGTGCCTCCAGAACTTCTTGACAAACCAATTGATGGACTTTTAAAGCTTATTGCTCTTGGAAAACTATCAAAAGATGCATTAAGAGAGGCTAAAGACCGGATAAAGGAACTGTGGGAGACAAGGGAATATGGATTCACACCAGAACCTGAATTGGCATCTGGGCTACAGAAGACTGGCAAAAGTGAAGCATTTAGAAGAATGAAAGATTGCATAGGGGATCATTCTTACTTAAGTTTGGTGAAGCTGGGACTTAGAATCGCAGAACTTAGTGATGAAGGAAGGGTAGAAACAATAGCCAACATAAAAAATGATGTTCTTAATAAATACGGGATAAATGGGGTAAGAATCCTTAACATGGGTAGTACAGGTGCACTTCCAGAGATAATCCGATATCTTAGTGATCTCAAGATTGAACACAACTATAACCAAGCTGACATGGCTAATTATTTCGATAAAATAATCGAGAAGTGGAAAGAGATAACAATATTCCACAAGTCATCCGAGGGGAAAAATGCACTGAAGCTTAAGATTCTCAGCTATATGAATACACCACACGAACTCTTTTTCGTGTTTGCTTCCGGGAAAGCTGGTGACCAAGCCAAGAAAGTCATTGCAACTCTCAACAACAAAGATGAAATACAGAAAAAAGGATACAGATTTTATCTCTTCGACAGAAAAGAAGACATGACCGGAAGGGTGTTGTTTACCTGGGTATTTGAAAAAACTTCTTAAACTGGATCATACCTTATAATTCTACAAAAACTCTCCCAGCCTCTTAATCGCATGGTACTTTTCCCTGTCATCTATCTTTGCCCCTGCGATAGCGTCTTTTAACATCTGTATCGAATTATCATAGACCTCCCTGTCTACAGGATATGGGAACCCGTCTTTACCTCCGTGGGTAAAGCTGTATTTTACAGGGTCTTTCCAGCTTGGCGGTGCGCCATAGACGAGGTCTGATATTAATGCCAGTGCTCTAATCTTTTTCTGTCCCATCCCTTTTATTGAAATCAGGTCCTCGTAGTTTTCCGGCTGGATTTCATATGCCTTCTGAAGCACATCCATGTCCTGCTTCGTCAGGTCTATATCAAGCACAGGGTGATGCGGCGGCATGGAGAACTCTTCAACCCTCTTACCAGCAGCAGCCCTCTTACCGGAAAAATCAGTCAGTTGCCGCTGGGCCGGGGATTTGAAATATCTCGCCAGATGCCTTGGGTGGTCTTTGATCAGGTCGACACTTACATCCCTTGCCTCTCTGCTCTCCTTTGACGTCATGTCCAGGATCTTGTTCCCTACCATATCGCAGCATATCCCTTTGTGTGGCTCCTCGACAAAATCGGTGAGAGAGTCAGAGAGCCAGTGGTACCTCCTTGCATAATCGCTGCCCATACCCTGCTGGATAATCGTCCAATCGCCCTTCTCGGTGAATATGAAACTGTGGTGGTAGAGCTGGTATCCGTCCTGTATGCATGAGTTATCGACCTTTGCGGCTGTCCTGCTTGAATATTTGAGTCGGTCGAGTTTTTTTGATGATATGGAGAAGATGTCGCCAGATATCTCGATCTCCTGAAGGGTCTTCCTGGATGCCATACCCTTACCCCCTGCCACAAAGATGCCGTGATACTCAGGGTCTATTGCCATCTTCAGGGCGCCGCAGGTGGTTGTGGTGGTACCTGACGAATGCCAGTCAAACCCCAGGACACAGGAAAATGCCTGAAACCAGTAAGGGTCGGAGATCCGATTCAAAAACTCTTTTTTGCTGTATTCATATATAACAGCGTCAGTAATCCCTCTTGCAAGTTTTACCATTCGATTGAAAAGCCATCTCGGCGCTTTTCCGCTGTGTAGTGGAAGGTTGACGATTCCAGAACGTTTCATACTAAATTTTATATCTGTCACAGTCCTTTTAAATTCAACGGAAGGTGAAAAAATATGTACTTAGGCCATGACGAGATTATCAGACTGATAAAAGAACAAAATCTACTGGAAGATATCAACTTAAACAATGTCCAGGGTTGTGGTGTGGATTTGGAGATTGAAAAACTTTACAGGATTAATTCAAACTCCTATCTCGGTGTAGACAGACGGGAACTGCCTGAAGTTGAGGAGATACATGAAACTCCTTTTATCCTGTCCCCGAATACCTATTATCTGTGTCTTACAAAAGAAAAAGTGAACATGCCAAAAGACCTGATTGCATTCATGCTGCCGAGGTCAACGCTTTTTAGGTCTGGTGTCTCGCTTAGGACCGCAGTCATAGACCCGGGATACAGAGGTGCATTAACAGTCGGGATAAAAAATGAGATGAACTTTGAATTTATCCTTGAAAAAAATGCGCGGATTGCCCAGGTGGTGTTTTCAAAGATATACGGTGAGGCATTGGATTACAACGGGAAGTATCAGGGAGGGAAGATCAGATAACGATAAGAACGATAAAAAATGAGCTATGCCATATTATTCTATAAGTCAAAACGGGTACTCAACCTCCAGATATGGGGCGATAAAGGCAAGGGTTTTGACGGCGACCTCTACCTGGATATCCAGCGAGGAGTAATCGGGCGGCTTGAATCAAAACGGTTCAAGACTCCGCTGCCGCCAAAAGATGCCAGGCGCTTCCTTTCAAAATTTGACATCCTGGTATCCAATGACAGGATGACCATGGACGTCTTTTTGAAGGTAAAGGCATACTTTGACGAAAAACTCCCATACCACCTGGTGAACATGTGCCCGCTCTGCCTCTTAAAAGAACGGGTAACGTCTCTCAAAGACTACTACATCCTCCACGGCAAAAAGGTGTGCCGGGACTGCATGCTCGATGAGATAAAGCGTGAGCTGGCGTTTAGAAGGATCAGCCTCTCGTCGTTGAAATATTTTAAGAGATATATGGAGAAATTCAGGGACTTTGACAGGCTGATAAAGATCATCGACATGCGGTATGATATAGGTGATGAGACCATCACCCTGTACGACCGCATAGAAACCCCAAAAAGCGGTATAAAAGGTCTGACAGTCGAGGATTTAGATATCCCTGAAAGATTCAAGAGCCATCTAAAGGAGAGGGGAATCAAGACCCTCCTGCCGGTCCAGGCGATGGCAGTAAACGAAGGGCTTCTTGACGATGAAGACCTCCTCATCGTATCGGCGACAGCGTCCGGGAAGACCCTGATAGCAGAACTTGTTGGAATCAAAAAGGCGCTTTATGGCAGGAAGTTCCTCTTCCTTGTGCCCCTGGTGGCGCTCGCAAACCAGAAGTACACAGATTTTTTGCAGTACGAAAAGATTGGACTTAAGACTGTTATAAGGGTCGGGATGTCGAGGATAAAAGAGGAGGGGGAATGCATGGTGATAGACCAGGACTGGAAAGATGCGGATATTATTGTCGGGACATACGAAGGATTTGACCACATACTTAGGAGCAGAAAGGCAGGGGATTTGGGAGACGTGGGGGTGATTGTGATTGACGAGGTGCATAGCCTTTCAGAAGAGGAGCGGGGGATTGAGATAGACGGCCTTATCGCAAGGCTTGGATACTCCTTCCCGGATGCCCAGTTCATAGCCCTATCCGCAACGGTCGGAAACCCCAGGGAGATTGCAGAACAGTACAGCCTCAAGCCGGTAATCTACGATGAGAGGCCTATCCCGCTTGAACGGCATCTGATAATTGTAAAAAACCAGGCTGACAAGAATCGTGCCATCGTGCAGCTTGTGAGGAAGGAGTCCAAAATCCTATCAAAATCCGGGTACTATGGCCAGACAATCGTGTTCACCAATTCCAGGAGAAACGCCCAGAAGATTGCCGGCGTCCTGAGGCGGGGAGGGATAAAGGCAGAGACGTATCACGCAGGTCTGCCGTACTCGAAGAGGAAGAAGATCGAGGACCGCTTCATCGGCCAGAAAATTGCATGTGTCGTTACCACGGCAGCCCTCGGTGCGGGGGTGGACTTCCCTGCGTCGATGGTCATATTCGAGACCCTTTCGATGGGCAACAAATGGCTTTCGGTTAGGGAGTTCTGCCAGATGCTCGGCCGTGCCGGCAGACCGCTCTACCACGAGAGGGGTAAGGTCGTCGTCCTTGCTGAGATAGGCAGACGGTTTAGCTTCTCGGACAGGGAGACTGAAGAAGAGGTCGCATTCTCTCTGCTCAACGGCAGGGTTGGAGACGTTTTTGTGTCTGCAAAGGAGGACGATGTCCTCGAACAGGTTCTGGCAAATGTGGCGGTATCTGGCTCAAAGGATGGGCTTTACGAGGTATCGAAAGCCATGTCATTTACCCACGATTATCTTCATGGGGTTGAGGTACTGGAGAAACTCGGCTTTGTCAGGGATTTCAGGACAACTCCGCTCGGACATATCGTAGCTACAGGTTTTCTTAAGCCATATGAGGCGGAGTATATTATAAAAAATCTTGGAAAGAAACCAATCGAACTCCTCGTCGATATCCATCCTTTTGAGAACGTCTATCTCTCTCCATCTCTCAAGACCCGGCTGGAAGAACGGTATGCCACCAGGATTTCATCGAAGTATTTTGACGGTATCGGGGTGCTGTTTGAAGACCTGAGAAAGGAATTTCTGGAGTTTATGACCCTCCTTGTAGACGACCTGATGTTTTGCAAATGTAAGGAGTTTCCATACTGCAGGCACGGGCAGGACGAGTTATCGAAAAAGATCAT
>WAQR01000269.1 GCA_015520145.1 Candidatus Hydrothermarchaeota archaeon | reverse complement strand
GTATTGATTCAACCTACTGATGGACTCTATGGAAAGACCCAGATGTTCCTGCCAGTAGGACTACTTTATACATCGTCTGTACTCAACCATGAAGGATATAAAATCAAGATTATCGACATGAGAGTGGAAGACAACTGGGAAAAGACATTAATAAAAGAATTGAAAGACTCCCCTACATGTGTTGGTATAACCGTGAAAACAGGCATTCCAATCCTGGACGGCCTAAAAGCGAGCAGATTGGTAAAGGAACACGATAAAGATATCCCTGTCGTATGGGGCGGAGTCCATTCGTCAATCCTCCCTGAACAGACGCTTCAAGACAAAAACATAGATTTCGTAGTTCAGGGCGAAGGAGAATATACCCTTTATGAACTGGTAAAAGCACTGGAGAACGGAAAACCAGACTTCAGTGATATCAGAGGGCTCTGGTACAAAAAAAACTCAAAACCAAAATCCGCACCACTGCGCGAATTTGCAAACTTAGATGACCTGCCAGACCTCCCCTACAACCTCATTGAAATCAAAAAATATACTGAAGACAAATATCATTTTGACGAGGGCACGGTCACGTTACAGACCAGCAGAGGGTGCCCGTACAGATGCACATTCTGCTACAACAACACCTTCAACCGCTCGACATGGCGGGCAATGTCCCCTGAGAGGGTCATGGAACAGATAAAGTTTCTGGTAAACAAACATAAAATCAAAGGATTTCAGGTCGTCGATGACAATTTCTTTGCAAACGCAAAAAGGGTAAATAAAATATTCGAGCTTATCGAAAAAGAGGGACTGGACATCAAACTATATTTCCAGGGAGCGAGGGTGGATGCAATTGGAAAAATGAGCCGAGACGAATTACAGAGGCTTGAACGGCGTGGAGCGACATATCTGCAGTTTGGCGTGGAATCCGGGTCGCAGAGAATCCTTGACATGATCAACAAAAAAATACGCGTAGAGCAGGTCGTAGACCTCAACAAAAAACTGCGCAAATACACCACCATCAAACCAATTTATAACTTCATGATCGGTTTCCCCACAGAAACAGAACACGACATCTCTCAAACCACGCACCTGTACATCAGATTGTTAGATGAAAATCCAAACGCTGTAGTTCGATATATCAACATCCTCAACCCCTATCCGGGTACCGAGATATACAATCTGGCAATACAGCATGGCTTCAAACCCCCAGTGACATTAGAAGAATGGGGACACCAGCATTGGCTGGATTTCAGCAGGGCGTGCCCCTGGCTTTCAGAGGAGATGAAAGACAGGATAAAACGGATTGTATATGCATCTTTTGGTGCAAATAGAAACCTCAGCGACTATTTTGAATCACCAATCAAACGCCTGTTATTCAAGATCTATCATCCCCTTGCCAAATTTAGATTAAAACACGATTTCTACTACTTCATGCCAGAGGCGACCTTTGACATCGTAGGCCGGGCAACAAAGTTTATGCTGGACTCAGATACCGATTCCAGGGTCAAAGGATAGCCTTGCACCGCCCACATCATCACATGTTACATCACTGATATCACATCACAAGACAGACATCTTCTTTAAGGCACTCGAACACGATACTTGTCCTTATCTCATTTATACCGCCAATCCTCGATAATCCCTTCTCTATGACATCCCTCAGTCCCGCTGTATCAGAGGTCCTTATCTTTGCCAGGATATCATACTCGCCGACAGTAGTATAGACCTCGGTTATATCCTCTATCTCCGTCAACTTCTTTGCGATATCGCCTGTCTTTCCAACCTCACACTTCACGGTGATAATAGCAGTGGTCTCCTTCCCGTATCTCCTCTGGTCGATTGCTACAGTAAATGCCCGGATAACTCCCTCCTCCAGTTTCTTTATCCGCTTGTGTACCGCGACATCTGATATCTTTGCATGTTTTGCTATATCCTTGTAAGAGGCCCTCGAATTTTTCTTCAGCACATCAAGAATCTTCATGTCAACTTCGTCCATCAAACTTCCTCCAAATTAATAATTAATCGTCAAAAAACTCCTGCTTAGAGTTTCTAACTGGTAGAGAAATTCCAATCATATACGGTAACACTTCTATTTAATATTATATATATTTTTCTCTATTTCGGTTAAAAAATCTATTTCAAAAAGTTTATATACCCTTAAATATAATAGAATATTAAAAGATTTCCATGCTCATGTTCGATTATCGAAGACGAGCAAAGATGAGTATCTGCGAGCATCTGCTCGAGATATCGATATAAATCGATAAAACGACAGGAATCCAGAGGTGACAAAATTGGCAATATCGAAAACAGACACAATAATCGTGAAAAATTCAGGTGACACACAGGCATTCAGCCCGAATGTGATATATGACGAATGTATAGAGGCAGGTATCGAGAGCTGGACTGCCTCTGAAGTTGTAAGTGAACTTTCAAAACATATCTACAACGGGATCAGTACAAGGGAGATCCAGACACTTATCCTGGATATCCTTTACAAGAAAAACCCTGAGATTGCCGAGAGATACAGGCGATTTAAGAGCATGTATGTCAGGACGTCCAGGAATACAATCGAATCCTTTGACAGGAAAAAGATTGCCGCCTCCCTCATCCGTGAGACAAGACTCCCAAAAGAACTCGCAAGTACAGTTGCCAGAGAAGCAGAAAGGGAACTTAGAAAATTAAAACTCGATTTTATCTCAGCCCCATTGATCAGGGAAGTTGTAAATGTCAAACTTCTGGAACACGGGTTTGAGGAGGCGAGAGCGGACTATACAAGGCTCGGCATGCCGGTCTATGATGCAACACAATTAATCGAGACGGGATCAAAAGAAAATGCCAACCTCCAGCACAATCCCGAGACCATCCACAAACTGATGGCAGACAATGTCTTTAAAGAATATGCGCTCTTAAAGGTGCTCCCCCTCCATCTTGCAGATTCTCATATGAGAGGCGAGATACATATTCACGATCTGGATTATTTTGCAACCCGCCCCTACTGTGCCCAGCACGATCTAAGGTGGTTTTTGAAAACAGGACTTAAAGTAGACGGTACAGGCGAAAACACCAGTGTCGCCGGACCTGCAAAGAATGCCGAGGTTGCCATACTCCATTCAGCAAAGGCGATGGCAGCAGCGCAGACAAACTATGCAGGAGGTCAGGGCCTTGACTTTTTCAATGTCTGGCTTGCCCCGTATATGCAGGGCCTGGACTATGCCCGGATAAAACAGATGGCCCAGATGTACATCTACGAGATGTCGCAGATGTATGTTGCAAGAGGCGGGCAGACCGTTTTCAGCGACATAGATATAGAGTACGGTGTACCGAGTATTGTAAAAGACATACCGGCAGTGCTTCCGGGTGGAAAGATAAAAGACAGGATAACCTACGGGGACTTTGACGAAGAGGCCAGGGCATTTGGGAATGCCCTCACAGAGGTATATCTTGAAGGAGATTATGTCGGTAAACCCTTCTTCTTCCCGAAACCCAATTACAAACTGAGAAAAGAAGATATGAAAAAGGACGGGTACGACGATTTCATGACACTGGTACACAGTACCGCAGCCAAATACGGCACACCATACTTCCTGAATCTGCATGCCGGTTATCTGCCTGACAACGTATTTGCTCAGTGTTGCAGGCTGGTTCTGCAGCCAGACCACGACGACTACCAGGATTTGATGAACGGGACAATGAGGACAGGCAGCCTCCAGGTAGTGACGATAAATCTCCCACGTATTGCATACGAGGCAAAAGGTGACACTGCCAGGTTCTACGACCTCCTGGAGGACAGGCTTTTGATGGCAAAGGAAGTCATCATGATAAAAAGAGATGTAATCAAGCGCAGGCTTGAACAGGGGCTTTTGCCGTTCCTGACGCAGGATGTAAACGGCGAACCATATTTCAGGATAGACAGGGTTGTCCATTCGATAGGATATGTCGGCGTAAACGAGATGGTAAAGGCCCATACTGGAGAAGAGATGCACGAAAGTGATAGTGCCTGGAGATTCGGGCTTGAGGTCATAAAATACATGTCTGATACAACAAAAAGGTGGAGTGCAGAATCCGGCCTGAGATGGGTTTTGACCCAGACCCCGGCAGAGTCCACTGCCCAGCGGCTTGCCAAACTTGATTACGGCCAGTTCGCAGATAAGGCCGTAGTACAGGGAGATAAAAAATCCAGCAGTATATACTATACCAACTCATCGCATGTTAGGGTGGATGCAAATGTCCCACTGCTGAAGAGGCTGAAGATAGAAGGGGCTTTTCATCCGCTTAATACAGGAGGAATGATGGGACACGTATGGATGGGAGAAAGCCATCCAAATCCTGATATCATGTGGGAGCTGACAAAGAAGATTGCCAAAAATACCCTGATAGGATACTGGGCATATACAAAGGACATGACACACTGCAATACCTGCGGCAGGACTGTCGGCGGGATACTGGAAAGTTGCCCGGGTTGCGGTTCTGCAAAGGTCGAGCAGTACTCCAGGATCACCGGATACTACCAGAAGATTTCTGGATGGAATAAGGGAAAGAAGCAGGAACTAAAAGACAGGTACAGGACGAGGATATAGGACAAGGATATAAAACACTCGTGGAGAGCTATATAAAAATGGCTGGAAGTAGTAGTGAGATAAAGACAGATGAAGAATATGCAGCGTACAAACGCGAACGTCTGGAAGAGATTGTATCAATAATACGTAAAAGTGAGAAGAGGATGAACAGCAGATTGATAGTCCAGGAGTAAATAGGAGCGCGAATACCCATGGCTAAACTAAGTGTAAAAGTATTCACATTGCCAAACTGTCCAAGCTGTCCTGCGGCAAAGGAACTGGTCAAAGAAGTGGTAAAGGACTATGATATAGAATATGAAGAGATAGATCTGGAAAAGGACATGATCACCGGGCTGCAGTACGGGATTGCGTCAACTCCGTCTGTAGCAGTCGGTGAGGATGTAGTTTCAAGAGGTGAGGTTCCAAGAAAGGAAGATCTGATCGCGCAGATAGAGAAGAAGATGAGGGCAAATGGATGAAGTTGTTATTAGGTGGAATTACCGAGATTTCAACCATTGACTACCCGGGCCATACAGCATCTGTAGTCTATATGTGCGGGTGCCCGTACAGGTGTCCATTTTGCCAGAACTCTACTCTGGTCGATAAGAAGGACTGCAGGGAAATCGAGGTAACAGAAGCCGTAAGCCGGCTACGTGTGAATATCCCCCTGATAACCGGTGTCTGCATTACCGGTGGCGAACCGACAGTTCAGATGGACGGCCTTATAAAGATGTGTAAACTCCTGAAAAAAGAAGGTGTGAAAATAAAATTGGATACAAACGGATATTATCCTAAAAGAGTAAATGAACTCATTGATATGGGACTCTTAGATTTTGTGGCCGTTGATATAAAGGCTCCGTTTACGCCTGAGAAATATGTAAGGGCGGTGGGGCTTGAGGGAGTTGATGGTGTAAGAGACGGGAAAGAACTCATAAAAAGGGTTGCGGCGACCCTTGAGATCATTGCCAGTTCAGGGATAGATTTCGAACCGCGGACGACTGTGGTTCCAGGGCTGGTTTATAAAAAGGATGACATCCTGGCAATTGCAAACTTTTTGAGGGATAAGGGATTCGACTATTATGTTCTCCAGCAGTTCAGGCCGGAGAACGGGTGTCTTGAAAGAGAATATGAAAATTATGCCGCACCGCCGAGGGATTATCTTTTTGATGTGGGAAGAGAAGTTAGAGAGATTGTTCCAGATGTTCTTATCAGGACAAAGGAGAACGGGGAAGAAAATGTCAGTTGAGATGTTATCCGATTTCATCAATCCAAAAATGACGATCCTGGCTTCATTTGTCAGGAAGGAGGATTTATGGAGGGAATTTACATGCCAATCTCCACACCACCACCTCCAAGGCTGTTTTTCCACCTCCCTCCATACCCCCCCTCCGATAGATAAAGACAGGATAAGGTACGTAAAATTAGAAACTCTTATATTAAACTTCGACAACAAGCCTTAAACATGAGAAAAGTTCTTCTCGTCCTCCCGATTCTGTTATTGGCGATAGGGACGCTGGATTACCAGTATGATGTGATTATTGTAAGAAGCGACCTACCTGCAGACTGGATTATAGCAAAGGCATACGCACAAAATATCGGAATACCGATAATCGATACACACCCTGACAGGCTGGATAGCGGAGCAAAAGAACAGCTCGCAGGATATAGAAGGTTCGGATTTGACAGGGCGGCTATAATTGGAGGAATAAATGCTGTCTCTCCAGGGATCCAGATGGAACTGGAGGACATGGGGTTTGCAACTTACAGGTTCAGCGAGGCTGACAGACACGGTACTTCAGCTAGAGTTGCCATCGACCTTTATAAAAACTCAAAAGACAGTATCCTGGTAAACGGAGAGTTCTACGGCGGGCTGCTGGTGGCAGACAACATTGCTTCAAAAACCAGGTCCCCGATATTGCTTATAAAAGAAGACGAGATCCCGGTAAGCGTATGGGATGCATTAAAGACAATCGGAGTTGAGAAGGTCTATCTTGTAAATATAGAGGTATCTGAAGATATCAAAACAGCGCTGATTTCAAAGGGTTATGATGTCGTCCTGGTTGACAACAGGTCTGACATAAAAGTTGCCTCTACTACTGGACTTACAAAATACTTGTATGTGCTTATTGGGGGAATCCTTGGAGTCATTGCAGCACTCCTGGTATCCAGAGTTCAGACGTCCAGGGACAGGGTATCATATTCGATCCTCACAGAAGATGAGGAAAAGATTGTAAGGGCAATAGAGGAGAATGGTGGGGAGTTGACCCAGGATAAGCTTCCAGGTATCACTAAGTTCTCAAGGCCCAAGATAAGCCGTTTAGTATCGGACCTTGCAATGAGGGGGATACTGGAAAAAGAACAGTATAAACGGACGCAAAAACTCTTTTTGAAGAGGGAGTTTCATTGACTATAATCAATTTCATGATATCAAATTTTTAACCGTGTTCACCAGCGTTTTCCTGCCAATTGGCTTATCCAGATGCAGGTCAGCAAAGAACTCAAATAAGCTTTTTTCTTTATCTTCTTTTGAATTTTTTATAGAGAGCATTATCACGGGTATTGTAAATGTCTTCCTGTCACTTTTTATACGCCTGCACACTTCCCATCCACTTATTCCAGGCATCATGATATCCAGTATAATCAGGTCAGGTGTCTCTTTTTTCATATACGCCAGGCATTCCCTTCCGCTGTAAGCCTCTTTGACTACATATCCTTCCTTTTCCAGAATCTTCTTTACCAGTATTACAAAATCAGGTTCATCGTCTACTACAAGAATCTTCTTTTTTTTTGTTTGGTTCAATTTAACGTTCCCCTATCATTATCCTATTCATTCATATATATCC
>WAQR01000268.1 GCA_015520145.1 Candidatus Hydrothermarchaeota archaeon | reverse complement strand
CTTGTTTTAATGGATGTACCTCTGCAACTCGGTTCTACCTGGTGCGGAAGAGATCGCCAGGTGAGTTTCAATCCTTGTTTTAATGGATGTACCTCTGCAACTTTTTATACCCCTGGACTATGACCCCAGATAATAGAGTTTCAATCCTTGTTTTAATGGATGTACCTCTGCAACTCTCTCCACCAGGAAACTCCATGTGCCGGTATCCGAGTTTCAATCCTTGTTTTAATGGATGTACCTCTGCAACAGTGCCGAATTTTCCTTATTTTGTAGGAAATATCGGCAATTCACCTTTAAAATTTCCTGGTGTTTTTCATTACTCATTTTTATAAAACTCTTTATAAAGACATGAAAATTTACCTTCAAACGTTCCTGTACGCGCAGTTGATGCACTTCTTCTTATGTCTTATCTCCTCAGAGTAATAAACTTAACGTCGTGAAATCCTGTTTACCGCCCCAAATCCCCTCGAAACACTCTACCCGCAAATGTTCCTGTACGTGCAGTTGATGCACTTCATCTTATACCCCGTCTCCCTTGGATAATAGCCCTTCTGAATAACCTCGATAATCTCCCTCACGACACCCAGGGCATTATTAAAATCCGAGACTCTAAAACGCACCTCCTGGATTCGATTATTCGAGCGGGTATAGCACAGGTATCCCCTGTTCACCTCGACATCAAAATTATCCCTAATCAGTATCCCCTGAAGGACAAGTTGAGATTTATAAGTCCTAAAAATCCTCTCTTTATACTCAGCAAACTTGTATTCAAAAGGTCCTGCAGTACCATCCGAGAAAAACAGCACCTCATCAACAATCCCCTTGATATTGTGCACTTTTGAAACAAGATACACCTCGCTTTCCTTTCTAACCACACCAAGTTTCTTCCTGAGATATTCTTTATTGGTATCTCTTTTGGTCTTATGAACCTCCCTCCCCCTCAATACTTTATAATATTTTTCTTCGTTCTGTGGGATATCCAGCACATACATGTAATAGATAAACCTGGGGCAGAACTGGTATTCCAGCACGTCTGACATTGTTATAAGTATCTCTTCTGGCATAAAACCCCTCAAAAAAATTTGGTAACGACTTCATCGGTTACAAGCTCTTTATCAAATGCCTGTCCGACAAGCTTTATCTTCTTAAAAGATTTCTCATCCATAGGGAAGACATAGACCGAATCCACATCAGGATCAATCAGTTCCTCACACCGTAGAGCCAGAGAATCCCTCTCACTGGCATTGAGCTCCCCTAAAAATACACTTTTCTGAACCCTGTACAATCCATAGTCAAGGCAGGCACTTGCAACCTTTGACCTTACTTTATTATCCACTATGTCATAAATTACCCAGACGATCATTTTCAAAACGCCTCACTTAATCAGGCAGTTGGCAAGCCTGTGGCACTCGAATGTAATGGTGTTTCTTACCTTAATCTTCCTTCCCCTGTACTTCACCTTTGACTCGAAGGTCTCATTTAAAGCCGTAATTAGAACCGCTTTCCCCTCTTTATTTAATGAAAGGCCCTTTGGGATTCTGTCGAAATATTCGTCTCTCACCTGTCTTTTTGTGAAAAGATGGACAACTGTTTTATCAACAAATATCCTGAAGTTTTCAATAAGGTCAAAGACAAGAGATTTTTTATTGTAGTTGTCTGTATGAAAGAATCCAATGTACGGATCAAGTCCGGAGATTATGCAGGCCTTTTCAACCATGGAATAAAGTACACCGTACCCATAGTTTAACATGCAGTTGAATTCATCCTTCGCGGGGTTGCGGCTTCTGCCGTTGAACATGTATTTCGAGGGCATAATCGAGCTTATGACCTGAAAATAAGTCCTCGATGCCATGCCTTCAATCCCAAGGAAACCCTGGCGTCTTTTGTCCAGGGTCCCTGTTAGACACTCCAGCTCCTTTCTGGACTTCTTAAGCCTCTCGATTGCCTGCAAGAGCTTTTCGGCATCTTTTTTTCTTGCACGTTTGAGGGATTTGAGGAATTCTATCTGGTTGTCAATCTTCTGGATGCCCCATTTTTTTGCCAGGTTAAATCCCTTCTCTGTATCGTAGAGCTCGAGCTGCCGCCTTCTAATGAGGGCTGTGCTTCCAAGTTTGGAATGCCAGACCCTGCCGTAAGGGTCTCCAAAGTGGTCGAGGAATACTATGTCGATGTTGTTCTCACAGGCAAACTTTATGGCATCGGTGGAAAGGTAGGCTGAGGTGGCAATCAGTATGGAGTCGACTTTATTGACTGATACCTCGAATTTTTTGTCGTTGTTTTTTATCTCAAAGCGGTTGTTCTTCTTTTTTAGATATGCACCGTAGCTATTGATGACGAGCTGCATTTTTTTCCTCCACGTTTGAGTTATTCTATAATTTTTCTTAAGTCTACAACCCCGGGGATTTTTCAAGGGCGTCCATGGCTTCCATGGATACATTAAATACATTAAGTGAGATTTTTCTCCTATCGAGTTCATCCAGGAATTCCCATACTGTAATCTCGGCCTTCTCGGATGCTTTCATCAGTGTTATTTGGGCATTATATTTTTGATGGGTCAATCCTTTTTAAATCATTTACTTTGTCGTAGACCAGGTCAGTGGATATGATCTCACCGTCATAAAGCCGTGCTGTTGAGGCATGTATGGAGTCAAAATATGTCATGCCGTTGATGGCTTCTCTGAGCTTTATAGCGTCGAGTATTATCTTTGATGTCAGCGGTTCCTCTCCCAGGTTTGGAAAGTTTTTAAAGCTTGATATCTCTTTTCTGATATCTTCTGCGAGGTAGCTAAAAGAGCGGTGGACCAATTCATACTCTAGATATGCGGAACTTGCCACATGCACAT
>WAQR01000267.1 GCA_015520145.1 Candidatus Hydrothermarchaeota archaeon | reverse complement strand
GGTTGAGAAAGGCGACATGGTATATATAGATTATATCGGAAAAGTGCAGAGCACAGGTCAGGTCTTTGCCACGTCCTATGAGGATGTCGCAAAAGATCCCAGTATCCCGAAGGTTGAAGATTTTGAAATAATGGAGGATTATGCGCCAATAAACTTTGTCGTAGGTGAGAATGTGGGGCGGTTACCTGATATTGAGGACGGGGTAGTCGGGATGAAGGTGGGTGAGGAAAAGGAGATAATCGCACCGCCAGAAAGGGCGTATGGACTTAGAGATGAGAGACTTGTAACGACAGAACCCAGGTTCCTCTATGTCCCAAAGATTGAGAATGTCAGTATTGAAGCTATCATCAGGGGTTTTAGAGATGTGCCAGAAATAAATTCCACGCTCACACTTCCATACTGGAATGCTACTGTACTTGACGTTTCAAACAGAACCGTGACACTAAAACACCTCGTGGATTCAAATCAGACTATAGATACAGTATTAGGAAAAGCAAAGATTTACACCAACGAGTCCTACATAATTCTCGAACATTTCCCTGAGATTAACAGGACAATCAGAGTTGCATACGGTAAGACTGCGAAAGTTATCAAGGTAAATGAGACTTCTTTTGTCCTGGATAGAAACGATCCACTTGCAGGGGAAACCCTGGTCTTTCAGATAAAAGTCGTGAACCTAATAAAATTAGATGAAATGAAGAAAATGAAGATATACTGGATAGAGGATTATGATAAAGGTCTTAAAAAAGCATCTGATGAATCAAAACCGATAATCTTGTACATCTATTCTTCAAACTGCGAGGACTGTGAGCTTATGGACATGCTCACGTTTTCAAACCCATATATAAAGGCGATGAGTGATGATTTTATCTGGATAAAGATTAACAATGAGACCAATCCTGATATCTCATCGAGATTTCCAAGCCAGATATATCCTGTTATAATATTGCTCAAAAGTGATGGAACAGAGATTTCAAAAACCAGCGGTTTTCTCAATGCCGACGATATGCTGGCAGGTTTGAGGTCTGTTGATGATTATCAATGACCATTAATGACGGCTATTAATGAGTGATGACTGAACTTTTCGATTCCTCATATACTTCCTGGATGGTTTCGTCGAATCCTATGTCTTTTTCGACCTCAATGACCTTTTCAAGTTTTGCAGATGTTGCCGGCCGTTCCGGGAGGATGGCACAGCACCTGGCCTTTTGTATTGAACTATCATATGTCAGGATCTTTCTTGCAATGTCTGTTGTTTCGACCTTGTCGTGAGTAATCAGTGGCCTGAATATCGGCAGTTCTATGCCGTATGTTATCACTCTAAGATTCGGGAGTGTCTGTGAAGCCACCTGGCCGAGGCTCTCACCGGTGACGATGGCCAGACAGCCGCGGTCAATGGCAAGTTTCTCAGCCAGTTTCACCATCCCCCTCTTGCAGAGTATGCATGTAAGAGGTCTTGGTGCCTTTTCGACAATTAATTGCCACACTCTTCCGTAAGGGAATAACGTCAAATCGAAATCTTCTCCAGAGGAGTAGACTTTTAGATTTTCATAGACGTCTTTTACCCTTTTAATTGTCATCTCGTCTGCAAACGGCCGGTTGTCGAAGTGGACAGGGTATACCTTGCAGCCGCGCTTTAGCATCAAAAAGGTGGCAACAGGGCTGTCAATTCCGCCTGATATCAGGGATACAACTGACCCCTGTGTCCCGACAGGCAGCCCACCGAGTCCGTCAAATATCCTGGTATAGATGTATGCCTTTTCCTGTCTGACTTCGATGAATATCTCCCTGTCCGGTGCTGTGAGATTGACCTTTGCGCCTGTGCTGCGGTTAATGGCATCACCACATACAACGGCTACATCATGGCTTTTGAAATCATGAGTCCCGGTTCTTTTTACTCTTAAAGCAAAGTTTTCGCCTGGTTTTATGATATTTTTTGCAATTTCTACCGCTTTTTCTGATATCCTGTCCATCCTGCTTTCAGTCACTTCACATGGACTGATGGATACTATCCCAGGTACGTTCGACATCTGCCTGATGGCGTTGTCGATTTTGTTGGTGTTCACGAAGATCCTGCCCCATTCCCATAAAAGTTCGTGTTCGAAATCGAGTACTGAAGAGATGTTTCTCATGAGCTTTTTTTCAAACTCTCTTCTAACCCATTCGCCTTTGAGTGCTATCTCACCGAATCTGACCATGATGGTTTGCATGAACACCTGATTTCAACCTAACGATTAGTAAGCTTTTTGAATGTGTACGAACAAGTAGAGGGTAAACCTGGCTTTTGGACAGACCATGCGGGGGTGGCCGAGTGGCCTAAGGCGCCAGACTCAAGATCTGGTGGGTTAGTCCCATCGGGGGTTCGAATCCCTTCCCCCGCACTTTAACACCTCTAAACCAGACTGTTTTCATTCCCTGCTTAACCCATGAGATATATCCAGGACATCTGATTAGACCTCCACCTGGCTTTTAGGCGGACTTATGGCCATTCGGAGATACTGACTTCTCCCGTAAGATTCTTATACCACGTATCCTGTATCATATTAAAATCATGAGAATCGCGATGTTTTCCTGGGAGTCCATGCACTCGGTACGGACAGGGGGGCTTGCACGATCTGTTACAGAGGTGTCAGAAGCGCTTGCAAGAAAAGGGCACGATGTCCATATCTTTACGCGTATTGGCGAAAACCAGTTCGAGCTTGAAGAAATCAACGGCGTGAATTATCACAGATGTTCATTTGACCCTGGAGGGAATATCATGGAATACTGCGAGAACATGGGCAACTCCATGGTCGAGAAATTCTATATATCTGAGAGGATATTTGGAAAATTCGACGTGCTCCATGGCCACGACTGGCATGTTATAAATGCATTAAACCGCATCAAGACAGAAAAGGGTTATCCGTTTGTCCTCACGTTCCATTCCACAGAATACGGCAGAAACGGCTCGGAGTTCGGTGACTGGTGGGAATTTAGGGAGATCTCTGGCAGGGAATGGTACGGCTGCTATATCGCAGATAAAGTAATTACAGTATCCCATACAATGAAAGACGAACTCATGTGGCTTTACAATGTACCTGACTGGAAAATACACGTAGTTCCAAACGGTATAAAGATAAAAGATTATGAACGGAAGGTAGATGCAGGGAAGATAAAAGAGAGGTACGGGATACATCCCCTGGCACCCACAATACTGTTTATAGGGCGGCTTGTAATGCAAAAAGGACCGGACCTGTTAATCGAAGCGATACCAGGGATACTTGGCCACAGATGGGATGCAAAATTTATAATCGCTGGAGACGGAGGTATGAGAGGGAGTCTTGAACACAGAGCCTGGCAGCTTGGTATTTCTCATGCTGTAAGGTTTCTTGGTTACATCCCTGACGATGAGTATAAAGATATCCTGAACGCATGCGATATCGTCTGTATACCAAGCAGGAACGAACCTTTTGGCATCGTCCTTCTAGAAGCCTGGTCTGCCGGGAAGGCTGTTGTTGCGGCAGATGTTGGCGGTCTAAAGGAGAACATTGAGAACTTTATAACCGGGATAAAGGTACATCTTTACCCTGAATCCATTGCGTGGGGAATCAACTACATCATAAACGATTCTAAAGGTGTCATATCCCTTGGACGAAATGGGAAGAGGATGGCGAAAAAGTTATTCACCTGGGATGTGGTGGCGAGGAGTGTTCTTAGAGTTTACAGGATGAAGTGAAAACCCCTGCTGTTGTGAGATGGTTGTTCTGCAACCCTTCAATTTAAATAACCCAGAGATTTTAAACGTTCTACAATTTCCGCATCAAACTGTGTTCTATTAGGGGTGACACCTGCAATCTCCCTCATGCCATATGAATCAATATACACGACTTCATTTTCGTCCAGATACTCTTTTGATATAACGTCCTTAAACACCTGCCCGTCCATATCCTCCGGTACAGGCAGGCCCATCAGATATAACATTGTGGGAGTAACATCTGTAAGGTTAATAGGTCTTTCCAGAAAAATATTTTCTTTAATATTAGGTCCAGAGATAATAAACACGCCATTATTTGTATGTTCCCCTCTCATTAACCCGTGGTCTGAGGCAACAATAATAATCGTGTTTCTATCGGAAAGATTGATAAACTGCCCCACAACACTGTCCATATGGAGATAATAATTTCGTTGTACATCACCATATTTACTTTCAATCTCTCTTTGTTCTTTTTCGCTTTTACTTGTAAAACGATGTCCAACCACATCCAGTCCATTAAAATACACTGCGAACACCCGAGGTCGTTTTTCTTTATATAGATCGATTCCAATCTCATTGTATATCTCATCAGCTACAAATGCCCACTTCATTTCGTTGAGAGTCAGGGACGTGCTTTTTAATGCAGAAGGTTTTATGATATCCCTGATATCCTGATATGACCTATTCTTTGCTATCTGAATAAGGCTGTCTATCCTGTCATCCAGGGTATCAGGATACACCATGTCAGGAGTATCTTCGTAGACCGTTCCCTTCCAGGTGAGTTGTTCTGTATCCTTGACACCATAATAAGATGACACCATAAACCCATCTACTTCCTCGACGGGCCAGGTTATAAACCATCCAACAACACCTACCGAGATGTTCATTTCGCTTAATATATTCCAGAATGCCTTTGTCTTCCTCATATTGCTGGTATAGGGGATCTTCTCTTCCTCTTTAGTGCTGGGATCGTCATAGACAAATCCTTTTATTCCATGTTTTTTTGAATGCTGGCCTGTAGCGATTGTTGTCCAATATACAGCGCTGCCGCCCTTTTCATTGGTATTTATTTTAGTAGAGGCTCCACTCTTTATTAATCTTTCAAAATTTGGCAACATCCCCTGCTCCACCAGTGATCCAATCATCTCCCAGTCAGCTCCATCTATACCGATAAATAAGATTTTCACCTCATCATCACTGCTACTCTTTGTCGTAGTGAAATAAAATGCATAGATTATAAAAATTACAGCAATGGCAAGGGTGAGATATACAATTTTCCTGTTACTAGACCTCATCTTAAATAACCACCTTCTCCATCGGTCACTGTTCAGGTATCCCCCACTGCTCGATGGCAGCTTCTAGTTCTTTGTGTTCTTTTGCGTACTCTTCAAGTGAAATACCTTTAAGTGAAGCGTCAACGGCCTGACGCATTGCCCTTGCACCGGCAGTTGCACCATTCTTATGTCCAAATATCCCGCCACCTGCCAGGATAAGCGCGTCCTCGCCGAGGTGTTTGAGATTTGCAGGTATCTTACCTGGGTGCTGGCCTCCGGATGATACAGGAAGCGAACTTTTTAGCCTGCCCATATCTGTTTTCAGGATATTGGCTGACCGCAGTACAGGGTCAAGGCCCTCGTACAGTTTTCCCAGGATCGCACCTATGTGCACCTGGTCGCCGCCGCAGAGTCTTGCAAGCTTTGAGACCACTGCCGTGTGGATGCCGTGGACGTCACTTCTTGTAAACGCTGCGAACATGTCTCTATGACAGTGCACCGGGACATTGATACTTTCGTCCTCACACAGCACCCTCAAAGCCGAGAATCCGGCTGTTATGAAATTGAGCATAAGGCAGTTTGCACCGTTCTCGAGTGCAGTGTCTGCATTTTCCATTATCCTGTCAACCTCGTCGGTAACGTTTACAGCATACATTGTCTTCTCACCCTTCTCCTCGTTTGCCCTGTCAATGGCCTCCATGGTCTTCGAAACCCTATCTTCTATTGGTGAGTATTTTGGGTCGGCAATCAGTTCATCGTCCTTGATAAAATCCACACCGCCTACTGCTGCCTCATAGCACGCCCGTGCAAAGTCTCCTGGTGGGAGGCCAACGCATGGCTTTACAATACATCCTATAAGCGGCCGGTTTTTGACCTTGACGGCATCCTTTGACCCATCGATTCCAAACTTTGGCCCTTTAAACTCTTTCAAGAAACTTTTCGGAAACTCCAGGTC
>WAQR01000266.1 GCA_015520145.1 Candidatus Hydrothermarchaeota archaeon | reverse complement strand
GATATCCCTAAATAGATCCATTTTTATTCTTAGACGATAAATTTCTTTATTTCGCCTGGGTTATAAAAGACAGATACAGCACATGCAACATCAGCGCTAGAAATGAAAGGATGACCATTATAAGATAAAGATATTTCATCTTAACGAATCCTCTATATATATATACCATACATAAAGAAGTGGAAAAGAGGAATAGGAAGATACCAAAGGAGATGTAGACTGGATTTACCTCTGCCAGTGTCAAAAGAAGGGTTATGGTTCCAATGGGAATCAGCTGGATGCCCAGGCTACTGCCAACAGAGTATGTATAAGGCTCAAATCTTCGAAATCGCTTTCTTGTGTGATTAAATTGCTTCCATGACCAGTTGTTTTTTAATATCATCTTCTTCCAGCTCCATTTTTAAGCCCATTACGATTGTCTTGATTGAGTCAATCTCAGCCTCTTTTAAGAATAGATATGCCAGGATTACTCCTATATTGAAAACCTGAGAGGAGGAGATATCTTTTGCACGTTCTAGAAGTATGCCGTCAAATACCTTCTCCACTTCCGATAGATCCTTTTCTTTCTCGTATATTCCCAGTAACTTTGAAAATGCCGTGGCATAGGTACTGGAGGAGGTGGATGTGAGATGCTCTAGTAGACCCTCCACACCGCCTTCCATGGCAGAGGCAGGTATGTCATTATATAGCTCCATCCCAGGCGTCATATATCCCAGGGTCTCCTCAAAGGGGATACCCTCTTTTGCCAGCCTAAACAATGTCTTCAGGTTTCTGATATCTATGTAAATGCCTAGAATAGTATCAGCAACGGCCCTATCAACACCTTTTAGATATGAGAGCTGTTCTTTCAGTTTTTGGAAATAATATATATATAATGGATCTATCAGCGAGGATATCAGACCTGTACGCTCCCAGTCCTTCATCCCTTTTTTTAATACATCTTCATATTCTGTATTTTCAAGCTTGGTGATGACATCCTCTACACCCTCTGCCTCTGCCAGGGAGTTTATCTGTTCCTCTGATAGAGAGCCCACATTTATAATATCTTCAGGTATACCAAAGAGCTTCTTTTTTGAATATTTCTCTGCTATGACATGCTCAATATTCTCTATATCCCACCTCGTTCTTATCAGGGCGTCGAAAAAGTCTCTAACTTGTCCAGGGACTATCTTGAGGATCCCCTCGTGCACATGGGCGAGATATACCCTGAAAAGCCCGAAATCTGGGTCTTCCTCTAAACCGACGTATGGGCCAAAGTCAGTGTTGCTCAAAGCAGATATTGCTTCCTGAAATCCTCCAGCTCCTACCAGTGCCAGAATCCTCTGCTCGTTGAGTATCTTTCCTTCCTCTCCTCTGATCAGAGAATATGGGAAGAAGTAAGGTATTCTACTCGATAGCCAGGTTCCATTGGGGAATAGTATTAATATTGCTATAAGCAACGCCAGAAAGGATATAAGGAGCACTGCGCCCCAGAAACCGATTAAATCTACTAACGCCACGAAGATATCCATCTTTTTTCCTCAGAGAAGTCCGCCGTTTAACAGTATCATAACTGACATTACAAATCCCAAGATAGCGAAGAACTCGGGCATGATTCCATATACCATTACCTTTCCAAATACTCCGTCATTCTTGGCAACTGCACCGATACCTCCGGCACAGGTAATACCCTGTCCGATAGCAGTCAGGCCACCTATGCCCATACCAAGCCCTGCTGTGATAGCAGCCAGTGCCATGGTGCTGGTTACCTCTATTCCACTCAATATAGCACCAGACAGGATAAAAATGCCTATCAGGAAACCATATATACCTTGGGTCTGGGGCAGCTGCTGTAGAATCAAGAGCTTGCTGAACTTTCCCGGGTCGCTTGCAACTGCACCCGATGCAGATGCACCTGCAATACCTACACCAAGAGCCGATCCGAAACCTGCAATACCTACACCAAGGGCTATGCCCATGGTAGCCAGTGCAGCCTCACTTGTTTCCATAACCATTTATCTCACTCTCCTTTTAGTTTTAAAACTGTTTTTTCTCTTGTCGCACACAAGGGATGGTATTTGATACCACCACCTTCATAAAATCTACCGAAAAACTCTGCATAATGCAGCCTCAAAGTGTGTATAGCTCCGCCAAGTGTGTTTATGGCGAGGCTTGCGGTATGACCCACAATGAGCACTGTAGCAAAGATAATGGCAGGTAGAATCATCACTGGATTTTCAATTATCCTGCCGATTATGAGGGGTATGGCACCAGTTTCATCAGGTTTTACAAGACCCATGAAGGAGACTATTATCATAGCAGTTACATTCACCGCTAGAGCCAACCCACCAGTAGCCATATTGAGGGCAAGTATTCTGGAGTAAGAGATCATATCACCTAAAAAGCCAGTAACATCAAAGAAACCTAAAGGACCACAATAGATAAGTATAAATGCTGACCCTATTACTATCAGTTTAATTCCAATTCCAAACAGGCCTTCACTTATTGCTTTTACCCCAAAGAATTTAAAAAGCACTATAATTAATCCAAACTCAAGGATCAATGTACCGACCCCACCTAGAATACTTCGGATATTTTTGTCATGGATCGCATCTTTTAGAGCAATAACAATACCAATATCCATGTGGATAGCACCCAAGAGTATGCTTACGACCAGTATAAGCATTACTGGGCTGATGGGATATCCCATGAAGCTCGGCTGCTCGGTACCGAATGGATTTACCCAGATAGCTCCAATATCTATTCCGACTAAACGAAGCATAAAATCCCCTAAATAGCTACCTGTAAGGATACCAAAAAATGTTGCTGAAATCCCGCATAGTAGAAATATGTTTGTCAGGGGCTTAACCTTAGGTACTGTCCGCCCTACCAATAAGGCGATGGCTATTATACCTGCACCATATATTACATCTGCAAGCATGAAACCGAAGATTAAAGTATAGAAAATCGAAATGAAAAGTGTTGGATCTACCTCGTTATATCTTGGGGTCCCGTACATCTCGGTTAGTGTTTCAAAGGAGTTAACTGGAGCTGGATTGTTAAGCAGGGTGGGTGGCTCTTCTCCAGGATTGGAATGGCAGGAATCTATCTTCTCGATGATAACCTCTCCACCTGTAGCAGACTCCGAAATCTTTTTCACATACTCGAAATTCTTGAGTGGTGTCCATGCCTCGATGACTACACTTTTTGTGGTTTTGTAAAACATTGTATAATTTGATAATTTTTTCAGTTCAATGCTCAAAAGTTCATTTTGTATTAGCAGGGATTCCTCTTCTTCCAACACCCTAGTATATACCTGATCTAATATCTTATTTTCCTCTTTGTCTACTTCCAGTAATCTTTTTCTTGTCATTTCTATATTCTCTTCTGGCATACCAGATAAGGGAGGGACTTTGATTTGCTCGAACTTTATTTTATTCAAAAGCCCGTTTACCACATCTTCATAATCTCTGTGGACACAGATAAGCAGCAACACGGATTCTTCGTTGATTTTTTCAGTGTGATAGAACGAAAATCCTGTGGTTATAGAACCGATATTTTTTAATTCATCGAGATACTCGCTCTCTATAATACCCACCTTTATCATACTGTGCTTGTAAGTGTGAGTGAGATGCTCGAGGTCCACTCTAAGAGGTTCTAATTTGTTGAGAGCATTTAATTGCTCTTTGAGGACTGTTTTCCTCTCTTCTATCTTGTCTAGGGAGTCTTTGAATACGTTGACCTCACTCTCTATCCTGCACAGCTCCCCCTCTATTCTCGAGGCCATCTCTTCAGGTTTTTCGTATTTCACCTCTACCTTTTTAATAGGCTCAACCTTGCCGAGGTTTTGGAGTTTTGATAGTATGCTGGCTTTTTTCTCTCTGCTTACTTTAACTAACTGGAAGAATTCCAGAATGCGCTTGGTACGCATGTATTGGGATGACAATTTTGCTTCATAATCCACTCTTGGCATTTTGTCAGTCATATCCAGGATATCTTTGCTGGCCTCTTTTATCTGCATCACACCTGCCTCATTAAGCTCTCCTAGTAGAGGCTCGAGTTTGTCATCACGCACTACTATGCCGATTCTCTGCATACTTTCTGGCTTCAGCATTATTATTCTCTTCTCCTTTCTTGTTGGTCCTGTGGAATATAATAAAAAATAAACGAGTAACTCATAATGTCGGATTACTTTATAAAGTTTTCTAATGGTGCTAAAAATCTGTCAAACTTCAGGTTTTTGTGGGAATATATGCAGAAAAACGAATATTTTTAAAAGAATATTGAAATTCATCCAAAAATCCATCCCCGGGAATCCATCCAATATAAAACCTATTCTATTAAATCATACTTCAAAAAAAGATATTTATACTATTTAATATAATAATAGATTTCTAAATACCTGATATTATAAATACCAGATGGGGAGGTAGATTACTTGAAAAGATCAGAT
>WAQR01000265.1 GCA_015520145.1 Candidatus Hydrothermarchaeota archaeon | reverse complement strand
GCGTTATGGCCGTGGATAGCTATGGCAAGCTCCATCTCCTTCATTGTTCTTCTTCCTCCAGTACTTGAAGTAGCTCCTCTATCTGCTCGGTATCTAACGTCAGGAAACCCCTGGTGAGTTTGGCTACCCCTCTGTAAAAGTCGGTTTTCGCCTCTTCAAACATGGTATCACAGAAACCTGGAATCCACCTGAGCATATGTCTTTTTAGGAACCTGTCCTCTATTTTGAGAAATCTCGTAGCTTCATTCCTGTCACCGTTCTTCCAGCACTCGGCCTCGCGGTAGCTTGCAAGTGACATGAACCTGAGCTCTGTTCCTATGTAGTCCGGCGGGCCGCCGTACTCCTTTGTCAGCGCAAAGCCTGCCTCAAGATAAATATTATTAACCTCCTGCGTAGTCTCGCCCATAACCCTACCCTCACCAATGTAGACCGACTCATAGGGAGGAGGTGGGCCGTACTTTGGTTTTAAACCTCTAAAGAGCCTTGTAAATTCTACAGCAAGCTCTTCGGTCAGGTCTTCAAGAGTCCGCTCCAAGGTGCGCCTGTGGGTGTGTTCAAGAAGCCTGGCACCTTCTTTTATCTCACCTTCAGCCATGCTATAGAGCTTTTTCAGGTTCTCCACGAACTCCTCACAGAAAAGCTTCCCAATCGCCTCCTCTTGTGGTACAGTGTTGTAAAACTGGCAGAGAAAATTGTAGACATTGCTCCTGTTCGCTGCTAACTGATAGAACTGCTGCTGCATTTTATAATACCTCAAACAAACTAATAAAGGGTGGGGCAGGTGAGAGTTAGTCGCTGGCAGTGCCATAGAGCTTGGTCATCGCAGGTCCGTTTTGACTGTGGCAGCCCAGGCAGACCCCTCTGTCAACAACCCCTGGCGCGTCTCTTACGGGCACTTTGTACTTTCGCTGGTAAATGTAGTCGGGATTGTATCCTGATATATGGCATGTACTACACTTTAGATCAAGGGTATCTGCATGGATGTTATGGTAGCGCTCACCTAGTTCCATACCAGATTTATTTCCAACGTCTATTTCACCTGAAGATATCTTCTTTGCGGTGTCTTGGATATTCTGGAATCCTCCCGCCTTCATCTCCTCAGGCTGTGCTTGTTCCTGCGGCTGCTGGGTACATGCCGTGAATAACAGAACTGCTGCCATGACTGCATATATTATAATCTTCTTCATATTCTCACAACCTTCCTAATCTCAACTTTTAATCTCAACTTGCCGCGTTGCCGTTGCTTTACCAGACTCGATAAAAGGTTCTAATAAATGTATTTATTTCACTACAAAGATTAAAAATCTGTCGGTTAACTGTTGCTGACCCTGATGATTCCATGGACTATAGCCTATACTATCCTCCTCCAAAATAATATTGGTAGTATATTTAATTGAAGAGGAGAGAGGAGGGAAAGGAAGACGATCATCCCCCCGCAGTGCCGTAAAACTTTTTAGATGTTGGGCCGTTCTCCTTATGGCAGCCCAGACATATACCCCTGTCCACCGGCCCTGGCGCTCCTCTTACAGGCAACTTGTACTTGCGCTGATACACGTAGTCAGGTGCATATTCGGAGATGTGGCAGTTGCTGCACTCCAGTCCGACTTGCATGGTATGTATATTATGGTAGCGCTGCCCGATCTCCAGTCCGGCTCCTCCTCTCCCGCCCATGCCCATGCTTCCCACGTATCCGGCGGAGAGCGTAATAGCTACGAGCAGAAGCAGGCATAAAGTTGCAACTTTTAATTTCATTTCAAGCCACCTCCTTCACACCACGTAATATACCTGTGGTCTTGTCCCGTACTCCTTATTGAGCTGGATTGCACGTTTTGTTGCTATTAACCTTGAAACTTCGCTTGTGGGGTCGTCGAGGTCTCCGAAATGCCTTGCACCTGCCGGACAGACAGGGACGCATGCCGGCGAGGTATCATAGTCACTGCCAGGCTCTTTCCCTTCGTTGATGGCCTTCTCAATCCTGTGCCAGCAGAGTGTGCACTTCTCAGATACGCCAGGCCTCTTCCTGTGCAGAGGGTGCCTGTCTTCTGCAGGAATCTCTTCGTAGGGTATTTTCCCTTCGTCTGGGTACAGGATTTCTTCTTTGTCTATGTAGTGTATTACCCCGTATGGACAGGCTGCAATGCAGTACCTGATGCCCTCGCACTTGTCGTAGTCAATTAATACAACACCCTTATCATTCTTGCTTATTGCATTTACAGGACAGGCCTTCACGCAGGGCGGGTTCTCGCAGTGCTGGCAGTTCACTGGCACGAATATCCTACTCACATTTGGATACTCGCCCTGCTCGTACTCAAGCACAAAGTTCCAGTAGTTGCCAGGCTGGACAAAGTTCTCATTTTTGCATGCGACCACACAGCTCCTGCATCCGATGCATCTTTCACGGTCTATGACCAATCCATATTTAACCATTTCTCATCACCACCTTCATGCCTTTACCACCTTAACCTTGGTGTCATTGAAGTTCGTCATCCCTGAGATCATGTCTGAGTGCAGTTCTATAATCCAGTTTGGATTAACGCCTTTTTTGGCATAGTCAGGCATACTGGTGCTCCAGTGCCCGTAGTGATAGCTTATACCAACCGTGTCCGGACGAATGCCTTCGATTAGCTTTGCCCTGGCCTTAATCTTGCCGGCCCTTGACTCCACATTGACCTCGTCGCCGTCCTTTATGCCTTTCTTCGCTGCTGTTGCTTTATTCATCAAAACAAAGTTCTCGTCGCTGTCATGTGCAACATGGCGGAGCATAGGATTTAAAGCGGTGCCGCTCTGATTGAGATACATCCTCTTGTACGTTATAAGGTACAGATCGTAATCGCTGGGCGCTTCGTGGCCCGTTGGGAAGGCGTGCTCCTTTTTGGGTAGGGGAGCGTTTATCATATCAATGTTGCTGATGTCGAGATTGGTAATGTTGTTCTCAGCCACGACCTGTTTTACCTTCTCTGCAGTCCCCACGAGGTTCTCGCAGTAGAACTGCATCTTGGGCTTGCCAGCTCCTTTGAACTTGGCTTCAACACCCTTTAGATAGATCTCCTCAGTAGTTAACACCTTTTTACTCAGCCCATGTTCTTTAAAGTACTCCAAGCTCTTGCCCTTTGCCTTAGCAATTGCTGCTACCATCTCCTCGGCAGTGTACTTCCTGCCCGGGGCCAGGTCGGTCTTCCAGTCCTTGTTTATCTTCTCTATGAACTTATCCAGGATGCCCACGCGCTTGGCAAGCTCCATGAAGATATCAAAGTCTTGATAGGGCATATTGTAGGTGTTTACCACTGGCTGGCGTATTGCATCGTGCTTGGTGTCCACTGTAAATCTCGTCGGCGCCCAGTGCCAGCACTCGAGATAGCTCTTGTTGGGTAGCACTATATCAGCCATGTCTGCGTGCTCTGTCAGTATAGTATCTATCACAACGGTGTATGGCTTCTTGTATGCCTCTATCTGCTGGTCCAATACAGGTGCTGAGAACACGCGGTTGGAAGCATAGGCAATCAACATCTCAGGCTCGTACTCCAAGCCGTAAGCTGAGGGGTCTAAAAGCGTATAAGCCACCTGCTGCGCTACATTGTGCCTTGCCTGCGGGAAGTAAACGCTCTCCTGCAAGTCTACGCGATTCGGCGGATATTCACACTTTGCGACGTCGAAGAATTCTGGTTTTTTGTAAGCGCTGTGCAGTTGAACGCCACCCACTGCATCGACGTTCCCGACAAGCATCTGCACCATCCACCGTGCCCGGTTAATCTGTGTGCCGTATTCGTGGGTCGAAAGGCCACGGAATGTGTATATTGACACCGGCCTGTAGCGCAAAATATGGCCGTCTTTCACAATGGTTGCCCCTATATTTGCCTCCTCTCCGAACTCCATTGCGACTCTCCTTATCGTGTCAGCAGGTACACCGCAAACCCCCTCTGCATACTCGGGAGTTACATCCATAACTTCCTCCCTGAATACCTCGAAGGCAGTCCTGTACGTCTTCCCATCTACAGTGTAGCTCCCTGTAAGTGCTGGCTCAACATCGCCCTCATAAGGCTTTGCAGAGCTGCTGGTCCTGTCCCAGACAAGCTCTTTTCCATTGCCGTCACGCAGGAACTTGCCGTCGCTGCCCACAAGGTTAGGGGCATTGGTATATGTTATAAGAAACTCTTCGTCGACGTAACCGTTGGTTATCAGCTCGTTACACATGGCGAGTAAAAAGACCATGTCAGTTGCCGGTTTTATTGGTATCCACTCGTCAGCCTTCGCGGCGGAATTCGAAAGCCTCGGCTCTATGACTATGTTCTTCATTCCATTTTCCATCGCATCTAGCGTCTTTCTGTCAAGCCAGCGAGCCCACTGACCAGCTTCCATGTAGTTTCCTCCAAAATTCAAGAAGTATTTGCAGTTGTCCAGGTCAGGCAAGAAAGCATGGTAGCCCCAAGTAAGCTCGTCGGCGGTGTGCCTTGCAACCTCACATATTGTTGTACGGTGCACCACATTGGGCGTGCCGAAAGCCTTCATTAAAGCCTTTGGAAACTTGTCCTGAACCAGGTACTTGCCATGTCCATGCAGCCATATAAGCTTTCTCGGGTCATCGTTCTTTATCTTATTGAGCTTCTCGGCAATAATTGAGAATGCCTCGTCCCAGCTTATCTCCTTCCACTTGGGGTCTTCGCCAGGACCTTTGTTCGGGTTTGTGCGTTTTAGCGGAGCTTTTACCCTGTAGGGGTTGTAGGCGTCATATATGCCGGACTGCCCTTTTGGGCACATATGACCAACATTGTAGGGACTCTCCGGGTTTCCGTAGATCTGCCTAATTACGCCGTTAACTCTGCTGACCCTGATTCCACAAAAATTCACACACATTACGCAGGTCGAGGGGATCATGGCCTCACCACCTAGAACAGCCGCCTCCACTTCAGATACGACTCTGGATATTGGGACGACCTCTGAGCCTAAAGCAGCTATCCCTGCAACCATGCCCGACTTCTTCAAGAAATCCCTCCTGGTTATTTCCATTCTATATCACTCTCCTCTTGTATAATTCTCCTGTGTCAATTCTAAATCGTATATGAGTGATTAAAATCATATTATGGTAAAGTATAAAAAATTTTTTTATAATAATTTTTATATTATCTTCTTATTTTTTCTTATATTTATATATATACAATTAATGTATATTATAACATAAAGGCTTTAAAGATAAAAAAGAGGAGACTTATCGTCATATTTGCCGTGGTGGCACGTCCTGAATTTTTCCGCGCTGACATATCTCTCATATATCTCTCCCACATACTTATTACTCCCGATAATATTATATACCGAAAAGTATATATATTATGCATACACCGTCTTGTTGAAGGTGACTAGATGAGGATTATTGGTTTAAAGTGCAGAAACTGCGGGAAAAAGTACCCGATAGATCCAATCAGTATATGTGAGGACTGTTTTGGACCTCTGGAAGTCGAGTACAATTATGAATATATCAGGGAAATAATAAGCCGGAAAAGAATAGCGGACGGACCGCATTCCATCTGGCGCTACAGGGATATCCTCCCGGTAAACGAGAAGGTGGTGGATTTAGGAACAGGATTCACACCGCTTCAAAAGGCCGACAACCTCGCTGCGGTACTGGGACTGAAGGAACTTTATATAAAAAATGATTCTGTAAATCCGACATTTTCATTCAAGGACAGGGTAGTATCGGTCTCTATTTCAAAGGCACTGGAATTCGGGTTTGATACTGTAGGATGCGCATCCACCGGAAACCTCGCAAGCTCTGTTGCGGCACATGCAGCAAAAGCAAACCTTGCCTGTTATATCTTCATACCCGACGACCTGAATCTTGCAAAGATTGTCCAGACACTTGCATATAACCCGAATCTAATAAGTGTGAAAGGGAACTATGACGAGGTAAACCGGCTCTGCACAGAGATTGCAGGATATTACAACTGGGCATTTGTGAACATCAACCTGCGCCCATATTATTCAGAAGGGTCGAAGACCCTGGGTTACGAGACCATAGAACAGCTCGGGTGGGAGACCCCTGACAGGGCGGTCATCCCGGCAGGGTCAGGGTCGCTTCTAACAAAGATATGGAAGGGCTATAACGAATTTAAAGACCTCGGACTCATAGACGAGGTAAAGACAAAGATAACGGCGTCGCAGTCAAAAGGATGCTCGCCGATAACATCTGCCTACAGGTCAGGTGAGGAGATAACGCCTGTCAGACCGGATACTATCGAAAAGAGCCTTGCAATCGGAAGCCCGGCAGACGGCTATTATGCCATCAAAGTAATGAAAGAATCAGGAGGTACTGCCGGCGCTGCCACTGACCGGGAGATAATCGACGGGATAAAACTCCTTGCAAAAACCGAAGGCATATTCACAGAGACTGCTGGGGGCGTCGTTGTCGGGACACTCAAAAACCTCGTAGAACAGGGCGAAATCGAAAAGGACGAGAGGACAGTTATTTATATCACAGGAAACGGGTTAAAGACACAGGACGTCCTGATGGAACATCTGCCCACACCGGTAAAGATCAAGCCGGATTTGAAGGCGTTCGAAGATATCTTAAAAAAGATGGACAAAAAAATAGATGCTGATACTTATTCAGGAGTAGAATCAAAAGTAAGGTCAGTAAGATCAAAAATAGACGAGCAAATAGAAGAACAGACGGAGGTGGCCTGATGGCAACAATGAGACTTTCTACCCCGCTTAGGAAATACAGCGGCGGGAAACCCGAGGTAACAGTCGAAGGAGAGACACTGCTGGAAGTGCTCGAGAAATTCGATTCCAAACACCCCGGGTTTGCCGAGAAGATTATCGAAAACGGAGAAATAAAGAGATTTGTTAACGTATTTGTAAACAATATAGATGTAAGGACAAAAGATGGTCTGAACACCAAAATAGAAGAGAACGACACGATATCCATCCTGCCAGCAGTATCCGGAGGATAGGTGGATAAGGAGATAAGAAGACATGGTTTTGATATACAGCGAACCATTTGAGAGATGGAAATGCACCTATAAAGAATGTGGTGCCCAGTGCTGCACTGAGGGACAGAAGGTAACGGCAGGAGATATCAGGAGAATAAAAGACGTAACAGGCAAAAGACCCGAGGAGTTTGCAGACCTAAACGAGGACAAGGGGCTTTTTAGATTGAAAGGAGTAGATGGCAGATGCATCTTTATCGGTGAAGACAGTTCATGTACAATACACAAAACAGGTGTAAAGCCCCTGTTTTGCAGGATGTATCCATTTAAGTTTGATGGGATAATCTATGCAGACGAGATAATATTGAAGTTAAGGGTGGTCAAGAACTGTCCTGGATTTGGTAAGGGAGATGAGATCGGAGACGATTTTCAGATATGTATCGAGGAACTTGGCAATAAATTTGTAAAGGAAATAAAAGATTATCTTAGAGCAAAAAGTGAGGGAAAATCAAATGACGCTATCTTTGGATGAGATTAAACGGTACAGCAGGCAGCTTGTACTGCCGGATTTCGGGAGCAGGCAGCAGGCCAGGCTTAAGAATGCAAAGGTTATGGTAACCGGTGCAGGTGGGCTGGGCTGCCCTATATCGGTCTATCTTACCCTTTCTGGAGTCGGTAGGATCGATATTGTGGACATGGACGAGGTCGATTTGACCAATCTTAACAGGCAGTTTTTGTACGGGCCTGATGATGTCGGAAAGCCCAAGGTGAAGATAGCTGCCAGGAGGCTGACTGAGATAAATCCCGAAATCGAGGTCAATCCGATAGTAGAGAAGATAACTTACGATAATGCCTTTGATTTGATTAAGGGATATGATGCAGTTGTTGACGGGACAGACAATTTCCCTGTAAGATATGCTGTAAACGATGCGTGCGCTGTAAACAGGACCCCGCTTTTCCATGGTGCGGTCTTGATGTATGAAGGCAGGGCGATGAGCATTATTCCAAAGGAAACTGCATGTTTTAGATGCGTTTTCCCGGACGCGCCGCCGGCAGGGATGGTCCCTACGTGCAGGGAGGCAGGGGTCGTTGGATCTATGACCGGGATAATAGGGTCAATCCAGGCGCTGGAAGCTGTGAGGTATCTGGCAGGTCTGGATATTGGATTAAAGGACAGGATATTGATATTGAATACGGATACGATGACCTTTGATAAGGTGAATGTCAAGCGGCGTGAGGACTGTTCAGCATGCGGTGATGTATTTATTAAAAAGCCGGTAGATGAGGTGTGTGAGGTGAGGTCGCAATGACAGGGGAGACCACAGAAACCCCAACAGAGGTCCTGGACCTGCATGGTGAGAGATGCCCGAATACATTCGTTTATACAAAGATCAAGCTGGAGGACATGGCATATTCTGGAGGGGGTGTCCTGAAAGTACTGCTTGACCATCCTCCTGCTGTAGAGAACATTCCACGAAGTTTAAAAGAGGAGAAGATAAAATACGAAGTGTTGAGTGTGGTAAATACATCAGGCAATAATTACGAGCTCTTAATCAGGGCGCCATCTATCGAGGAATGATCCATCGAATATTTTACGGGAAAAGATATTGGAAAAGAAAAAGATACTGGAAAAGATATTGAGATGTTATTTTCAAATCTGGATGACTTAAATGAGGATGTGTACGACCGGCTGATGAACCGATCGAGATTAGAGCCGGATATTACAGGCGTGATGGAAGATGTGAAGCGGATTGTTGATGACGTGAAAACGAGGGGCGATGATGCAGTTTTGCATTATACACGTGAGTTTGATGGTGCCGCTTTGACTGATGTCAGGGTTAAAAAGAGCGAGTTCATACACGCAGTCGAGCAGGCTGACCCGGCAGTTGTTAACGCTATTGAGATGGCGTATAAAAATATAGTCGATTTCCACAAAAAACAGGGCAGCCAGATAGGAAACGGCTGGACGGTTCAAAGGGAGGGGGTGAGTCTTGGACAGGTGGTCAGGCCGGTTGAGTCTGCGGGCTGTTACGTACCGGGCGGCAGGGCGGCGTATCCGTCAACTGTGCTGATGACGGCTGTACCGGCAAAGGTGGCGGGGGTCGGCAGGGTCATATGCACGACTCCGCCAGGGAGTGATGGC
>WAQR01000264.1 GCA_015520145.1 Candidatus Hydrothermarchaeota archaeon | reverse complement strand
GCGAGTCCTCTATCAACCTGGACTACATAATCCCTACATACAAGGGAAGGTGGCGAATCGAAACTGGTTTTCGGGTTCAAGACGAAGCACACATAAAGTCAAAGTCAAAAGACCCTCGAATCAGGTTCTTCTTCTTTGCCTACGAACAGGTTTTGCAACTCCTGTGGATTGTGCTCTACAAGGACGAGGTGAGCTTCAAAGAGTTCTTGCTGGGTATGTATGACCTATGTGCGGAACGAAACCGCAAGGCAAAAGGATAATTGAGGATGGCCACCCCTATGCCTCAGCACCATGGGGGTGCAGGCCAGCGGGACATCAGGGGTCCGTCGGTAGTATGTCAACATCTTCAACATCCTTTTCTCGGGTTGTGTAGTGGATTCTCTCTTTCGTTAGTCAATCATTCGGAGATACTGCCTGGACAGAAAGGTTTTTAAGTTGAAAAAGAGCAACAGCTTCAATTATTCCATTACAATCCTTGAGCATTATAATCATAATCATTGAGGTTTTTTTAAGATGAAGAGAAACAAGATTACAATAATCGGTGCCGGGAATGTCGGTGCAACAGCAGCCCATCTGGCAGCGGTCAGGGGACTTGGTGATATCGTCCTTTTGGATATCATAGACGGAGTCCCGCAGGGGAAGGCTCTGGACATGCAGGAGGCAGGACCGGTTTTGGGGTTCGACTGCGGTATAGCAGGTACGAATTCATATGAAGATACCGAGAATTCTGATATTGTGGTGATAACCGCAGGTCTTCCAAGAAAGCCCGGGATGACAAGGGACGACCTGCTGGAAAAGAATACGGCAATTGTGAAATCTGTAACAGAGAATGTCACCAGGCTCTCGCCAGATTCGTTCATAATTGTTGTGACAAACCCGCTCGATGCCATGGCATATGTGGCAAAGGAGGTCAGCGGATTTCCGAGAAACCGGGTGGTTGGGATGGCTGGGGCACTGGATTCTGCAAGGCTCAAGGCATTTATTGCGATGGAACTCGGGGTGTCTGTGGAGGATGTCCAGGCACTTGTCATGGGCGGGCACGGAGATAATATGCTGCCGCTTATCAGGTATTCCACTGTCTCAGGGATACCTGTAACAAAACTCATCCCGAAAGACAGGCTCGATCCGATTGTCCAGAGGGCGAGGGATGGCGGGGCTGAGATTTTAAAACTTTTAAAGACAGGAAGCGCGTATTATGCGCCGTCTGCTGCGATAGTACAGATGGTCGAGAGTATCCTAAAGGACAGGAAGAAGATAATCTCCTGTTCGGTATATCTTGAGGGGGAGTATGGTATTAATGGATATTATGTCGGGGTGCCTGTAAAGCTCGGGGGCAGCGGGGTGGAGGAGATAATAGAGATAGAGCTGAGAGAGGATGAAAGAGCGCAGTTTGACAGGTCTGTAAATGATGTTATGACTCTGATAGATGGGATAAAACTCTAAGTGATTTTTATGGGAAAGATTATGGGAAAGACAATAGTTGAGAAGATTATTGGCAGTCATTCAGACAGGGAACTTGAAGCAGGGCAGTTTACTGTGGCAGACGTGGATATCTGCCTCCTGCAGGATGGGACAGGGCCGCTTGCTGTAAAACGCCTCCAGGATATAAAGATGGAGAGGGCAGTCAGGCCGGAGAGGACGGTTATCTTTCTGGACCATGCCTCGCCAAGCCCCAGGAGGGAACTTGCAAATGATCACAGTACACTAAGGGCGTTTTCTAAAAAGACAGGCGTCTGCCTATCCGAGGTGGGGGAGGGCGTGTCTCATCAGATAATCGCTGAGCGGTACGTGAATCCAGGTGACCTGGTTGTGGGGGCAGATTCGCATACGTGCACTGCCGGGGCGTTTGGAGCGTTTGCTACAGGGATGGGGAGTACGGATGTGGCGGTTGCCATTGCTCTTGGAAAAACGTGGCTGAGGGTGCCGGAGTCGTATCTGGTGAGGGTGACAGGCGAGTTTCAAAAGGCAGTCTATTCAAAGGACCTTATTTTGCATCTTATAGGGACAATTGGCGCAGACGGCGCGACATACAAGGCACTTGAGTTCTGCGGGGATGCGGTAGAGAGGATGGGGATGCCGGACAGGCTGACAGTTTCTAATATGGCTGTGGAGTGCGGTGCAAAGTGCGGGATATTCCCTTCTGATGATATTACCAGACGTTATATGGAAGAGATGGGCAGGGGGGATGGGTTCAAGGAGATAGTGGCGGACAGTGATGCCAGGTATGAAGAGAGTATTGAAATCGATCTTGCGAATCTTGGTCCGATAATATCCTTTCCGCATACGGTTGATAATACCAGGCCAGTCGAGGAGTGCAGGGGAATTAAAATCGACCAGGTATCTATAGGGACCTGTACCAATGGGAGGATAGAGGATTTCAGGATTGCGGCAAAGATCCTCAAAGGTGAGGAGAGGGACAGGGATACGAGGCTCATGATAACGCCTGCATCGAAGGCAGTCTATACCAGGATGGTGAGGGAAGGGCTTTTGGATATATTCCTGGATGCGGGTGCTGTGATAAACCCGCCTGGATGCGGGCCGTGTGTGGGTGTGCATCAGGGCATCCTGGCTGACGGGGAGAAGTGCCTTGCCACCCAGAACAGGAATTTTTTGGGCAGGATGGGCAACCCGGATTCTAAGATCTTTCTTTCAAACCCGGCCGTTGCCGCGTATACCGCGATTAGAGGTGAGATATCAGATCCGCGGGAGGTGCTTTAGAGATGGTGCTTAGAGGGAAGGCATGGAAGTTTGGGGACGGCATCAGTACGGATCACATCGCGCCCGGCAGGCTGTTCCATTTAAGGTCTAACCTCCCAGAGCTCGCAAAACACGTCATGGAGGATGCCAACCCAGAGTTTGCATCGAAGATGGAAAAGGGCGATTTTATTGTTGCTGGAAAGAATTTCGGGCTTGGGTCGAGCAGGGAGCATGCGCCTGCGATAATCAAGATTGCCGGGGTGAGTGCAGTGCTTGCGAAATCTTTTGCCAGGATATTTTTTAGGAACGCGATAAATCTGGGGCTTCCTGTACTGATATGCGATACGGACGGGATCGATGAGGGCGATGAACTGGAGGTTGATATGTCTGCTGGAAAGATAAGGGATATTACAAAGGGCATGGAGATAGAATTTGTGCCGCTTCCTGATATCATGGTGAAGATATTAAATGACGGCGGGCTTTTGAAGCATATAGAGAAGCATGGGGGTTTTGGGGTTTGATTATTAATTTTCTTTCAAAAGTTTTAAATAGGCAGCAATCCCAAAATCACTAAAATATAAATATATTAATCAAGGAGAAACTGGAGGGGGTTTCCTCTGCAGAGAAAGGTGAAAGAATTAATAGATGTATTAACAAATTCTGAAAAGAGAAGCAGAATAGTTTTAATGCTCTTAAAAAGACCGATGAGCCTTGGGGAACTATCAAAAAATCTGGGTTCGAATCCTTCAAATGTCATCCCTCAAATTAGAAAACTTGAACTTGAGGGTCTGGTTGAATCAAGGGGGCGGAAATGTACACTGACAGACCGTGGAAAATTAATTGGTGAATTGTACTCTGGATTTCTTTGTGGAATTGAGGTAATCGAGAATCACAGACATTTCTGGACAGAACATGATCTTTCCTGTATTCCAGAGCATCTATTAAAAAGGATATACGAGCTGGAAGGGCCTCACATCATAGAAAATCCACCTGAAGGCATATATGAGGTTCATAAAGAATTTGTAGAGAATGTTGCATCGTCTACCATTATATATGGGATATCTTCAGTATATCATCCGGCCTATCCTTCAATGTTTTTAGAACTCGCAGAAAGTGGTAAGAATGTTACTTTGATTTTAACTGAAAACGTTTTCAAAAAAGTGAAGAAGAACAACCGTTCAGAACTTAGGGGATACCTCAGATTAAAAAATACTCAGATGTATGTGAGCGATGAAGATATCAAACTGACGTCGGTTGTAACAGACAGGTTCTTTTCGATTTCGCTCTATTTTAGGGACGGTACATATGACTTCAGGCGAGATTTGATATCATTTAATGAAACTGCACTGTTGTGGGGGAAAGAATTGTTCGAGTACTATCTAAGTAGATCAAGGAAGATATATAGTCAAAAGATTTTCGGAGAATTACAGCAAATATAAATTCTCCATCCACTATTGCATCCCTGAAAATTTTTTTAGTAAATAAATCTTCTCTATCGAGGCTTTTGGTCAAAAAAGTTGTATATATTATTCCAGAAACAAGACACGTAAAAAATATAACAAATTCAAACGAGACAACTTCCAAAATCATTGCCATCGCTAACAGTAGATGGAGAGCAAAATTAAAAAACTGCAAGAATGACCGGGTCTTTGATTCACCTAGCTCTACTGGAAGGGTTTGAATCCCTGCCCTAAAATCTCCTTGAATATCCCGAAAATCATAAATCACCGTATTTATGAAACTCTTGGTAAAGAAGAATCCAAAAATCACCAGTAACGATATGAGATTTTCTGCCCAGGGCATGATGAAGAGGACGATTGTAATTCCCCAGGTTAAAGCAACGATAATATTTTTCATGCCGCACCCACCTTTCAGCTTAAATGGGGTATTACCAATGTGTATCCCTCTGCTGTAAGCAAAACCGATGATATATGGCATAAAACTTGAGAGAGGATTTCCGGATAAAAAGATACTAGAAGAAAAAGCAGTAAAAGATGCTATGATACCCCAGTTTTTCTTGGCGGTTTTTAATTCCATACGGTTGATTTCATCTTCTTCCCCTCCAATCGCCCTGTCCAGCAGATAAACAGAATAAACGACAAGTGCAAAGGCAGTGCAAACTCTTAATCTTGGCCCTAACCCAAAAAGCAAAAAGGCGATATAAAGCCTGCACCAGCCCGAAATTGCCACGACCACAGGGCTTGCCAGAAGTCTTGCCGTGGATTTAATACCCTCAACTTGTCCCATTAAATTATTTGAATACCTTGCTTATAATTATTTTAATCGGATAATAAGAATTATAATGGTGTTATAATAATTATTAAGGCATAATAACTATTATTATTTGAAAATAAAAGTTATTAGGCGTTAAAAATATATAGTGGTACTCTTCTAAAAAGAAGCTATTTGAAAAAGATGTACATGGTGTCCTGCCAAGAATTTACGAGCAATACTGGACGCCGGTAGCCCCGTAATGGAGGCATAAGGATGCCTGAAAGATAACGAGTTAAAAAATGCCTCCTCTTGGGTGAGAAAAAAATAAAGGAAAAATAAAAGGAGGTAGAACGATATGAAAGAAAAAATTTTGAAGATTGGAGCCGTAGCAACAGTGCTGTTGCTTCTGGTTGGAGGCATAGTCACAGCAAGTGGAGGTAGCATTTTAGGCAGCGTATTTACCTCACAAAATAGTGACAACAGTCTACCTACTCAGCCAGCAGGACCAGACGTTGTCAAAAGCATAGAAGGACCTAATATCCCAACGTTGACAGAAAGTGAAAAAATTAAATCGAAAGAAATCGTACTAAATGACCCTTTCATCCAAGGAATCCTAAAAGGAAAGGACTACAAGTTCGGCAACATTGGAGTGAGTCATACGGGGGATCTTAAAAAAACTGGCTCTATCGTGGAAATAAACCTTGATAAAAACTACTGGATAGAAACCGAACAAACAAAGAAATGGGGTCAAACACTAGTCGTCTCAGTGGATTTGGGAAAAGAACAAGTGAATGGATTAATACCAATGGAAGGAAGAGGTCCGAAAGTTCCAGTGGCAGTCTTACCCCATGAACTGGCAAAAGCAAAGGAGATCGCCTTTAACGATAGGACAGTGGAAAAAATGCTGGAAGGAAAGAATTATACAACCGAGATCATTGGTGTCTGGTATAAGCCTGAAAAACCTGAGGGTCTAGTGGCATTTAAAACCGTTTTTGACAAGCCATACAAAGACGAATACATCTGGATGTCCAAGGGAAAAAGTCAACAGGCAATAATTCAAGCAACTGGCATGGCCATTGCAGTAGACCTCGGAACGGAAAAGGTAGTTACGATATTACCCACTAAAGATAAACTAAAGGAGGGATAAAATGCACGTTAGAGAACCTCTATTTGTTACTGCTATATTACTAACGACTATTGTAGCACCAGCGATGGCAGCAACTACTCAGAATCTCAATATCCTCGGCATAAGAGAGGACTATTTCTATAATTACGACTTCCTGAGTCGTACGGCGAGCAGTACCAATGTAGATTGGCCTGTGACGATGCTTTTTTACAACAATGCTGATGTCAACAAAGTTAAAAACATTTTCGATGGAGGTATTCCTGGTGGCTATATGTACCTTAAACTCAACGATGGTGCAGGATGGGTATGGGATAGAGATACAGGAACGGGTACTAAACATGTATCAAGTGTGTATGACGATCGATGGCTCCACATGAGGATATACGCAGATAGCGATGACCGCATGTACAATCTGAACTGGGGATACTATGTACTCGGAACAACTCATTATGATGAGGCCTGGTCCGAGAGTTGGAGTGGATACAGCGAAGACGCCGAAGAGGAATACGCTGATGAGGCTAGTTCTTCAGGTTACACGGTTTATGAAGACTGGAGCTACTGGTACAACCCAGAGCCCTACCGAAACGAAAGCAACCATATATGGTCAAATAACGGATATACTACGGCAGTGAATGTACCATGAGTCTGGCCAGCGGGAAAAGCAGTAAACTTTTCCCGATATTCTTTCTTATTTTTTCACCATCCGTTTTCGCAATAGAACAATTAGAGGTCATAGACTCTTACGGCAACTGGACTCTCAATACATTAGGATACCCACCCATAGTTTTTATGGGGCAAAATGACACTGAAAGTTATACGGTCAGGTACATCCTTCCACCAAATGCATCACAGGGACCTGGGGATTGGTATCTTGTCAATCTAAACTTTCTCATCGAGTTTAGCAAGAATAGTACGAATGGATACGCATATGTGAGTGCTTTAACGAACAATAGGAGTTCTGCACTTATCAAATTCACGGTTAAAAAGAACAATGATTCATTATTGATTAACTGGAGTGAGAGAAATTTGCTGGGGGTTTCTCGATACTCAACCACCTCTTCGGTGATAAATGTTTCTTTTACCAACTATCTCCAATATCAAGGGGTGATTCCCGGAGTAAATACCTTAACATTTAAACTTGAGCAGCATGGCGATATTAAGGTCAAGAGACTGGAGATTTCACCAACTACAGGAATAGAACTTACTCCACTTTCTCCACCAGAGCTTAAGCTGGATGTAAAACTTCCAAGAGATTCTATATCGAATGGAGATAGTTTTATAATAAATTTCACACTTAAAAATTTTGGAGATCAACCACCGGAGGATGTGTTAGTACGAGCAGTTTATCCAAAAGAAGCATTAGAACTCGTTGGAGACGCGTCTTACTATGCACCGCATCTTGAAAATAAGTTGGAGGGTCAATTTGAGTTCAAAGCACTTAAAAAGGGAGACCATCAAATTGTAATAATGACAGAAACAATAAGCGGAATTAAGCGCCCTTCAGCTCGCATTCTGGTGCCAGTAGGAGATAAAAAGGGCTTTTCGCCTCTGCTTTTGCCGATAGCAGTAGCCATACTGGCTCTGCTGACATATTTTTTCAGAAAGAATAGGTGAGTTTGATCATGCATTTGGAAAAGGCACTAAGACGGGAAATCCTGGTATGGTTCATCACGTATATCTTAATAGCATCTACTTATTTCTTCGTCAGTTATATAACCTGGCTTATAAACAGCAGTATGATAATCTGGATCTTAGTACTCGGACTTTCAATAACCTGGCCTGTATATCTCTCTATCAAGTTACTGGGGACCCCCATCTATCTCCTGGGAGTGGTAGCATCCTTTACTACGTTACTAATAGCTTACCAGCGGTTGAACCTACGCGGACTTAAGCTAATCAGGTTTTACATGCTCCCCCATCCCCTTATTGTAAGTCTGTATCAGACATCACTGGCCTTTTTCTATCATGCAACGGACACACCGTGGTGGGCATGGCTCCTGTATGGAGTAATCGCCTACCTCTGGCTTATCACTGTGGCGTATATCGTTTATAGGGTGCTTCGACGGATTTTACCCCCTCGCCCCCATTAGGTAAAAACCTGACAAAATCACAGAATTTATAACCCAGTACCTCTGGTAAGAACAAGAGTAACCTGGCGACAAGCCAGTTTTAGTGAACATCTCTGGACACCGCCGCCCCGCAACGGAGGCATAGGGATACTTAAAAGATAACGAGTTAAAATGTGCCTCCTTTTCTGGGGAGAAATGAAACAAAATATAGGAGGTAAAAAGGTATGAAATGGAAAAAGAAGCCGATATTTGGGGTGCTAGTGGCATTCCTAACACTTCTAGAGGGAGCAATACCTGTGTCAGCAACATGTACTGTGGTACCTGACACACATTCCATGACTACAGGTAGCCATGGCTGGTATGCAGACTTTGCTGAGTGGTTAAAATGGACCTATGGAGCATGTAGTGGTTACGATCCACACCCTGACTCTTTCGGATGGGATACCAACGGGGAAATTCTGGATCTCTCGGGTTACTTTTGTAATCTACCGTCGTGCTCTACAAGCACAAACTGGGATAACTATGCCAACTTCTATTTCGATGAGAATTCGGTAGGGTCAGGGACCAACTATGAGACCTACGTAGAGCTTTACGGTACGAATTCTGGGAACTCTTATGTGAACAATGACTACTATTATTACGCATATGACCCCTATTGGAGAATATATAGAATGTACAAGGTTCATTTAGACGATGTATATGTAACTGTAAGTTAAGGAGGTATAGAGATGAAAAAAAGTATTATCATTGGAATAGTTCTGCTGGTTGCCATCGGAATTGTTGTGAGCTCAAGTGGACTTCACTTAAATATCAAGAAATCGGACAATTCCAGGATTGGAGAAGTGGTGCAACTGGGAGAGAAACAAATTGGCAAACATGGAGAAATTATAGTGAAACATGAAAAAGGAGTAGACATACTGCCTCCACCCAAAGACAGTCGTAGCTTTTCAGCATATAAAGCTCAGAGGCTTGCAGTGCTGCAACAATCCGTATCAGATAAAACCGATAGGATTTCTGCCCAGGTTACATTCAATGAGCCGCTTGAGACAACTGAGTTAAAGGAACTACTTGGTCAATACTCCGTAGACGTCATTGGCATTGAAGGACTAAAAGACGGTAATCTCGTAGGAATGCGCTACTTTAAGTTTGCCCAGGACGAAAACTCTATTGACAAAGTCCTGAGCATGGTCGTTGAAGGAAATCCGGTCGAGTTAACGAAACTACAACAAAATAAAAAAGTTCTTTTGGTCGATCCAAATATAGACGGATTCCACACAAGAGTTCAGTGAGGGGTATCATCCAACCCCCCTCTCTTCTCCTTTTTGGTATGAAAATGGGTTGGTCTATGCAGTTGCCGATATCGAAACCCTCTTGAACATAATAGCAAAGGAGATTTAAAGGTATGACTTCCGATGAAATAAGAGGAGGTAGAAAAGACGATGACTACGTGATTTACAGGGCTTATTAAATAAACCCTCCCTTTTTTATCTTTATGAGGCTGATAGAAATGTATAAATTCCTGAAAAAACAGATACACCTGATGAGATATTTTTTAGAAATGGCCATAAACTTTTCTTTAATCGCTATATTAGCTGAAATAAACTTTAAAATCCTTATAAACCAGTCATCTGATATTTTTTATTTCTCAGGATTTATTTCTGGGATAATTTTCTTGAAAATATACGAAATAATCCATGACTACTTCAAAACAGAATATGTAGGATGATTATTCTGAAATGTGACCGGTATTAAAT
>WAQR01000263.1 GCA_015520145.1 Candidatus Hydrothermarchaeota archaeon | reverse complement strand
TAGTCGAAAACGTCTTAGCCTCGCCAAATCCTGTCAAAGTAAACGCCACGGTAACCATCACGGCGGACGTAACTGATAACATCGGTATCACCACCGTCCTTGTCAACATCACCAACGGTACATGGAACAGGACCTATTCCATGAACAACACAGGGAACACCACCTGGTCATACGAATTCAACGAAACCCACAGCGTTGGCACGTACACCGCAGCCATCATAGCAAACGACACGTCAGGAAACATCAATAACACCGAATCAGTAACCTTCAATGTCTCCCTCCCTGACCTCACACTCAGCAGCAGCGACATCTCCTTCTCAAATTCCGCCCCGACCTCAGGAAATATCGTAACCATAACCGCCACAGTACACAATATCGGCCAAATAGACACAAACTCCGGCCAAATCCAGCTCATAATAGACAATACTGTCAAGTCAACTGATACAGTAAACATAAGTAACGGCAGCACAGAAAAGATAACCTACAGCTGGGCCACCACCATAGGAACCCATACAGTCACAGTTGTCCTTGATGTAAATAACGACATCCCTGAACTAAACGAAACAAACAACAACGCATCAAAAAATATTACAGTACATTCCACACCTCCTAGCGGCGGTGGCGGCGGTCAGACCCCAACTACCACGACCCTCACGACGACCACGACCACCACGTCATCAACTCTCGCAACAACGACCTCCACAGTCCCTACTACTACCTCGACAACACTACCCCCTCAACCAGAACAACCTCCACAGACCCCGAAGCCGCCATCAGACTCCAGCCCATCAACAACCATCACAGACCTGCCTGAAGAGACCATAACACTCGGTGAAGGTGTGGTAATTGACTTCGATGCCGTAGAATCAGGTGAAAACAAAACCTATAAAGAACAGGCAGAAGAAAAACTTGAAAACACACCCATAATCGCAAAACTTGGCGCGCCTGCGTCATCTGTTGTTGCCGGCACAGGTACTGCAATGGTAGTTGCAACAGTCCAGTCAGGCCCGTCAATACTATCAAATATCCTGATGGCACTTAGAGGATTTATGGAAGAATTCCTGGAAGAGGTTCTCGGTGCCCTGCACAAAAGAGGTATCTTTACACCGCTCTCCAGGCTATGGTACAAACTCATGAACAATCCGATTATCAGGGTGATCTCAGGCAGGAAACGCGATGAAGTATCTGAGGAAAATGGAGGGCGAATATACCACTTCTTCGGCTATCCGTTCTCCTCAACCGAGCTGAAGCATATGGTATTCTCAATAATCACCCTGGGCATAGTATTCGCAATTCCCCTGTCCAGGGACATCCCCTCATTTATAAAAACCCTGCCACTAACGACCATAGCAGCTAGCACTGCCATATTTGGACATGAAGAAGCACGAGACATAGTCGCAAACAGGTTAAAGGTATGGGCAGAATACAGGATATGGGGGATTGGTATCTTCCTGGTATTTGCAACATCATTCATATTCGGAAACGTCTTTGCAACGCCAGGCAAGGCATTTATCAGAGGCGGAAAAGAGATAACCCCAACCCAGCATGGGCACATTTCGCTCTCTGGTGGGATATGCAACTTTATCTTTGCCCTCGCATTCTATCCCCTGACAGGATACGGCGGGTGGATAGGGACTCTCGGAGAGCAGGGGCTTTTAATAAATCTCATAGTTGGAGTCTACAGTATGATTCCAGTACCACCGATGGACGGGTACCACGTATTTAGATGGAACAGATTTATATGGTGTCTTGTCACCGTGCCGATGGCCGTCATGGCAATCAAATTTATCATATTAGTTTAAAAACCAGCTCAGTTAAAAACCAGCTTAAGCGGCTCATCTAACGATTTATTGCAGTATATTTAAATACCTTTCATGATATATAATATGTACCTGATGATAAAAAGAGTAGAGATGACTGGAAAAAAATGACCAGGAGATGAGGTGAAGGAGTCATGAGCAAAGTCAAGATGGTGGCACCCATTGGTGAGTTGCCAAAAACCGATGAAGATCTTAAAAAAAGGATAGAGCGTCTGGGAAAGAATCCGTCATCAAGAGTCTTTTGTGAAACTATTGAAACCTGGGAAAAAGAGATGGTGGCGAAATACAGAAAATCAGAACAAAAGGCACAATCCTGCATGTTGGACTGGAGAGTCTTGGAGAGTCTGAAAAGAGTGCTTAGAGTGTTTTAAAAGGTACATTAAATGTCCTTTGACATAGCAAACGAAGCCGACAGCTTACAGAACATTTTAGATAGAACCTATCTGGGGAGACTGATACTCAAAGATGTGAAAGAAGGGGCATATGATTCCAATTGGATAAAAGAATACGAACTGTTTTATAACCTGTGGAAATTGGGATCTAGACCAGTTTAAGCAGTTCCTTTTTACATTCCGATACGATTATAAGACTCTCCAGGGGGATCTCCTCCCACGTTGTGGTATTGACTATCAGTCCTGCGGTTATGATACCTGCCAGCAGGTTTATATCCTCTCTGTCTTTCATGTGCCTCGGTTTAGTCTTAAGCAGCTTAAGATATCCATTTCTAAACATTGTAAGGATATCAATAGTCTCATCTACAGTCTCTTCTTTAGACGTAGTATTTACTATATACCCTGCTGTCAGTAATGCTGCTATAAGATTCCCTGTCTCGTTCTCTTTTATATCTCCCCATTCCCTTAATCTATCGAAGTATCTCCCCCGAAACTCCCTGAATATCTCAAGTGATTCTGTAAGGTCTTCGACACTTTTTATGGTATTGACAATGTATGCTGCAGTCAATATTGCAGACACAAGATCAATATGTTCAATATGCCCATCTTGCTCTTTTCCATTCATATGATCACAACAATATAATTGCCACCACTAACTATTTAGTTCTTACGTCTGTAGTTCCTACGTCTGCTTACGCCTCTTCTCCAGAAATCCGAATACTGCAAGAAGGAGAATATATATAACAATCAGATATAGAGAGATATCTGACAGGCCATAATAGTTCCATTTTTTATAATCCCTGACATCTTCAACATAGATAAACGATTCGATATCAGGTATTATCACGTTCCACCTCTTTTCAGGGTAGAAGAATATGCCTGAAACCAGTTTCTCACCACCTGCAAGTTTCTTGTGTGATACCAGTACCACGCTTTCATCCTCACCAGGTCTTTTATCCTTCAGCAGATATGTATAGACCGTGTGGTCAAACAGTACATATTCCGAGATGTTAATATCTGTCTTCGAGACAATCCCAAGGAGTGTTACCCTTAAATTATCGTATTTTAGAGGTTCGTCCACAACGTCGTCAAACCCATCTATCCTAAGCTCGAAGATCATATATATAAAAAATAGACTGAATAAAAAATATAATATGACAAGCATCTTCCCTCTACTCATGACACATAGTTTCTAAGCCATCCTATAAATTTTTTATGAAAACAGTGAGTCCCACTGAAAAAAGGGGATTGTTCGTCATGAATCGCCATGGATACACAGACCCATCTACGGATTAAAAAGGAAAACTTAAAATCTACCAAACGCATATCTAAAACTCATGCGCGTCACACTCCTCGGGACAGGGTATGCCATCCCCACCCCAGAACGGGCACAGTCTGGAATCCTGGTGGAAATCCAGGAAAAAAAGTTTCTCTTCGACTGCGGTGCAGGCATCCTGCAGCGTATTGCCGAAAGCAGGAGAAATACAAAAGACATCTCAGCCGTTTTTCTCACACACTACCATCTCGACCACTGCTCTGATTTCCCGGCAGTTCTAAAGGCAAACTGGCTTCTTCAAAGGACGGACATGGCACTTTTTGGACCCCGGGGTACGGGAGAATGGTACAGCGGCCTCCTTGTAGCCTACCCGTACCTAAGTGGCAGGCTTGACGTCAAAATAACCGAGCTCTCGCCCGGGGAGGAGGTCGCATTTAATGCCGCCGCCCCAGCCGCTCCCACCGCTCCAGCTGTCCCAGCCGTCCCCACTGTCCCATCTGCTCCCGCCTCCGCTGCTCCCGCGGCCTCCGACGACACCCGTGACATAAAGATAAAATGTGCAGGTGGTATCCACAGCCTTCAAAACCTCGGATACAAAATCACATCCCAGGAAAAATCAGTTGTCTATTCAGGCGATACCAATCCTGCGAGAGATATCCTTGATATGTGCCGGGACGGGGTAGACGTCCTTATCCACGAGTGTGCAATGCCTGACGGCGGCCGTTCATCATACAACCACTCCACTCCAGAGACACTCGGCCCGATGCTGGACGACCTGCCTGTAAAAACGCTCGTCCTCACCCACTTCTCCCCTGATGCCCGGGGCAGGGAGGAGGAGATGGCGGAGATAGTCTCAAAGTATTTTAAAGGCGAGATAATAATCGGTTACGATCTTATGGAAATCGAGGTCTAGAAGGTCTGGAGAAGGTCAGGATAATGAGAGGGATAATCCTTGCAGCCGGCCGCGGGAAGAGGCTTTTGCCCATAACAAACTGGATAGCAAAACCACTGATTCCTGTAAACGGTGTCCCGATAATCGAACAGGTAATCGCAAAGCTGAACTATGCCGGCATAGATGATATCACAATCGTCGTCGGATATAAAAAAGACCAGATAAAGAACTATCTGGGTGAAGATTTTACATACGTTGAACAGGAGGCGCCGCTTGGAACTGCCCATGCCTTAAAAGCTGCAATGAGACAGATAGGGAAAGGGAAAGAGGACGTCTTTGTTTCATCGGCAGATGCCCTGTTTCCAGAAGCGCACTACAGGAGACTTTTAGATCTTTTCATGAAAGAGGACCTCGGCGCGGCACTTACACTCAAGTATCTCGATGACGACGAGATAATCCACTCAAGCAGTGTTGAAATAAAAAACGGGCTTGTGAAAAGGGTGATAGAAAAACCTGAAAAAAACGAGATACTGAGCAATATCGCATGCGGACCGGTGTATATCTTTAAAGGAGTGATAGAAAAGTATCTAGAAAAGGTTAGAAAATCGAAGAGAGGCGAGTACGAGCTGACAGACGCCATATCAATGATGATCGATGACGGACTGAAGGTTAAAGGCGTGGAGGCTCCAAGCTGGATGCATCTGACCGGGAGAAGAAGTCTGGGAGATGCCGTGGAGTAGAATCGGATAAATCAAATAACTGGTGGAAAAGATGGGAAAGATATCGGTTCCTGCAAAGGCGAAACTCTTTTCAGGGATTATGTATCGAGATGAAAATGTCCTTGAGAAGGTAAAGGAAAAGCTTGTAAGAAGATTTGGAGAGATCGATACCGAGAGCAGGGCTTTTGTTTTCGATTTCACAGATTATTACGAGCAGGAAATGGGAGAAGAACTCTATAAAAAATTTGTTGTATTTAAAAGGTTAATCCGAAGGGAGGATATTGCTGGAATAAAGAGGTTTACAAATTCTGTTGAAGATGAATTTACAGTTGATGGAAGAAGGATTGCAAACATCGATCCAGGATATATTACGAAAGCAAACCTGATACTCACAACTACAAAGGATTTCCCTCATAGAATCTATCTAGGAGATGGGATATTTGCAGAAGTTACCCTGTCGTTTAAAAAAGATGCGTGCATCTTTTTCGACTGGACTTACCCTGACTTTAGACAGAAAGAAGTTTTGAGGTTCTTTTTAGATGTCAGGAATTCCACAGTATCGCCGAACATGCCATTATAATATAAAGACGAGAAAAATGCTGTTGGTGGACAATAGTGGACAATAGGATTGTGAGGATTACTAAATTTCATTTAAAGATACTGCTTAATGGGTTTAACTGATCATTAAATTGTTGACTTCGTTTTTTATGATTTCAAGTGGGTCGTCCATCTTTCTTTTAATGGCGGCGGCCTTTTTTCTTAAGTCGGGTTTGGATAGTTCGGCTATGAGGCTAACAACCGTTTTCGGGTCAGTTGTGTGGTACATTAACCCTTTTTTTATCAGCATCCTATCAACTCCCAGGAGGTCCTGGGGATAGAATGATATCGTTGGTGTGCCGAGAAGGGCACTTTCCCTGTTCATCGTACCTCCGCCGCCAATAAATGCCTTTGCATGATAGATGAGGTTTAGGGAATCTTTGTTTTTAAGAGCTCTAGCACCGTTATATGTCTCATGTCCACGGGGAATTACAAACACATCGTGGCTTTTTTTTAATTCATCGATGATTTCCTGAGTTATGTTTGATCCTCTAAAGTAAGATGCGAATCTGGGTTCTGGTCTTACTAACACGTAATTTCCCGGGATTTCTGGTACTTCTACGTCCTCCGCAGGGTTGAATAGTCTGATATTGGCCAGTTCAAAGAGTCCATTAAATATTTTTATCCGTCTCCTGTCTGCTCCCTGGTTTATAAGCAGGCGTTTGTCCAGCGCTTTTGGCACGATGATTCTTGAACATAGTGAGACACTAAGCCTGTTTTGTTCTTCAGCGAATTCGTTGTCAATCATCTGGATGGATGGAATTTTAAGGCCGAACGCAACCCTGGGCATCTCTACAGACTGCTTTGAAATTGCGACATCTATATCCATTTTGGAAATGATTTCTGCAAGTTTGACTTGTCTTTTTAGGCTTTCGATTAACTTTTTTTTAGTGTCTTTGCCGGCATGTTTTCCTATTTCTATTGAATCGATGCCGTGTCTTATTAAAAGTTTTTTTAGCATGCCGAATTTCCTGGAGGTTACTACCATGCCTTTATTGATAAAATTTTTAAAGAACAGGACATGTGGAAGGTTTGTTATGTCTACCCAGATCAATATAATCACTCCTCTATTTTCTATATCCCGTGGTAACAAGTATGGTGAACAACAATTAAAAAGTTATTCTATGCGGGATAGGAGTAATGAGAAATGGCGTTCATGATTACTATTTTTCAATTTGCACTTTTCAATTAGCAATGTCATCTAACATGGAAGATTTAGATTACTGCGCTGTAACATTAAACCATCTCGTTGTCGAGTTCCAGTTGTCGCTTACATCTTTCGCATAGACGGTTACGCTGTGCTGGCCGGGTGAGAGAGTTTTGTTGTAAAGCTCCTGGATTTCTGATGATGAGAGAGAGCGGTTGTAGATATTCTTTAAATCCGATCTAAGTTTATTACATGCCGCTGTTGTTTGGGTCTACTACCCGGATGGTTATGGGCATGCTTTGGGGGTCGTAACCACCCAATGCATATAATATACCAACAATTGTATGACGTCCTTCTGTTACCTGGAAACCTGGATACTCCTCTGTATGGGTAAACTGC
>WAQR01000262.1 GCA_015520145.1 Candidatus Hydrothermarchaeota archaeon | reverse complement strand
TTTGGTTGTAAATGCGCTCAGGAACACAGTCCCTGTGACCGTTGCCTCGGGATATGCGTCAGACAGCCATGCAGAGAACGGGGGGACAGCCGCATTTATTATGAAACCTATGAGGATGAGATAGGAATCCAGCCCGCCGTATTCTATCGGTCCGAATTCAATAGACCCTGTATTGATGAAATGTATGACGATCCCGCCTAAAAGGAAAAGCCCGCTGGTGATATGCACCATGATATATCTAAATCCCGCATCAATAGCATCCTTTGTCCTGCGGCACCATATCAGGAATAGCGAGGAGATCGCCATGATCTCCCAGTATACAAACAGCGAAAAATAATCGCCTGCAAAAACAACACCAAGCGCGCTGCCTGCATATAAAAATGCTGCAATATGCTGCAGGTCCTCCTTTACATGGAGGGCATAGAGAAATCCTGCAAACGCCATTATCACAAACACGTATCCAAATATCATGCTCAGTTTATCGACCCTGCCTAAAATGACCTCGTATCCCAGGAAGTTGTAGACCCACTGGGTACTGTATGACATTGACAGGAGGTCTATGAACGCCAGTACCGGAAGAAGCAGCATATATATTTGCTTTACTCTCCCTTTAAGGAACGGTATCAGGAATGCTCCAACGATGAATATTATTGCCGGTGGAATCCATTCAGTCATAATAATCCTCCTCTTTCATAAGCAATTTATGTCCAATGACCCTGGCTACTATGACAATCAGGACAGACGAGACAAATCCGTAAACCGCATTAAATCCAGGTATTCCATCCCAGGGAAATATGATATGTTCACGCGGAATGAAAAAGTCCGGGATAACGGTCAGGACGAGACCGATACCAAGTATTATCCACAGCGTCTTTACGTTTTTCGGGTTGGCCAGATATGCCATCATCTTTTCCATCTTCTTATAGTCCTCCTAAAACTGCCTTTACAGCCATCTCGGTAAGCTGCATGTAAAATGACGGGTTAAAGAAAAGGATTATTGACGCGATTGCGGTTAAGACCAGGGGTACGAGCATGAACATCGGTGCTTCTCTAACCTCTGGACTCTCACCTTCTGGAAGGTCTTTGAAAAATGCGATATATATTACCGGCAGGAAATATATCCCGTTTAAAATCGCACTTAAAAGGATTACTGCAAGAAGAGGGATCTGGTTCATCTCGATTGCGCCAAGTGCAAGATACCACTTGACAAGGAAACCGCTTACCGGCGGGATACCTATCATGCTAAGTGCGCCGATTGTAAACGCGAGCATCGTTACAGGCATCTTTTTGCCAATACCGTTCATGTCGCTTATATTCTTCTTACCGCTTGCAACGAATATCGCACCTGCACAGAAAAACAGGGTTATCTTCGAGAACGCATGTACAACCATGTTGAACACACCGCCAGTAACCCCGCTCTTGGTCAGCATTGCCGCACCTAGTACGATATAGGAGAGCTGGCTTATGGTGGAATATGCAAGCCTCATCTTCAGATTATCCATTGTTATCGCAAATATCGATGCCATCAGGATGGTAAAAGACGCAACATACGCGAGCACTATCCCCAGGTTGAGCGAGGACATGAGTCCAGGTCCGAACACAAAGAGTACAACCCTCAAGATGGTGAATACCCCTGCCTTTACAACCGCAACCGCGTGGAGGAGTGCGCTCACCGGTGTGGGTGCTATCATTGCAGTCGGCAGCCAGCTATGAAGCGGCATTATCGCTGCCTTGGTAAATCCCAGGATAAACAGGATAAAGATGATTGTCAGCACGGTATCAGACCCTGTTCCTGCCAGAAAACCGCCTGACTGGAATTCCAGGGTATTGGCAACCGCATACGTTGCTGCTATTGCCAGAAGCTGGAAGAGGATAGAAGTACCGAGCAGGTATACGAGATATTTCTTGCCTGCCCATAAAGCTTCTTTGGACTGGACATGGGTTACAAGCGGGTAGGTGATAATTGTAAGGACCTCGTAGAAGATAAACATGGTAAGCAAATTTGCTGCAAATGCTATCCCCATCGCAGACGAGAGCGATATTGCAAAACAGGTGAAATACCTTGTCTGCGCATGTTCTTTGAGTGACCTCATATAACCGATTGAATAGAAAGATGTCAGGATCCAGAGAAATGATGCGGTAATAGCAAAGAACAGGCCAAATGCATCCACTCTAAACGCTATCTCGACACCTTCCAGTGCCTGCCAGAACGTATATTCGATCACATCACCTCTCAGTATTACAGGCAGCATCGAGATGACGATGAGGAACTTTACAACACCCGTGATAATTGTCCAGGACTCTCTTAAATTCGGGTTCTTCTTTGACCTCCATATCAGAAACGCTCCTACAAGCGAGACCCATATTGCCAGTACAGGTCGAAAGTCGGTTATTACCTCCACGTTACCATCTCCTTTACCATCTCCTTTCATCTCCGATTCTGGTGATATCAACCGTCTTGTATAATTTATAAACTGCCACAACAATCGCAAGGCCAACCGCCGCTTCTGCTGCAGCGATTGCTATGGAAAATGTCACAAGCAACTGTCCGGATATATCGCCCAGGTATCTTGAAAATGCGACCAGGTTGATGTTTGCTGTGTTTAGCATTATTTCGATGCACATCAAAATCTTGATTGCGTTTTTGGACGTCATGATACCATATGCGCCGATTACGAACAATATCGATGACAGGATAAGATAATGGTATATGCCTAGTGTGGTCAAATATGCTTCAGGAGTCATCTCTTTGTTCCCTCCGTTGCATCTCTTTTTATCTCTTTTTTTACCCCTTTCTTTATCGCCACGAACACCGCACCAATCATTGCGGCAAGGATTACCACAGAAATTATCTCGAACGGGAGCACATACCCTTCCTGGAAGTCGAACAAGAGAGAACCGATGAGTCTGACCGACCCCACCATTATTTTATCCGGGACATAGTTCCACCAGCTTGCCTGGCTTATGAAGAATATGAAATTAAAGAGGAATATCGAGACAAGGGTAAGTTTTGGGAGGGATTCTTTTTCCGCTCGTGCCCTCTCTTTTTTAGTGAACATTATGGCAAATAGTATCAGGATAGTGACCGCTCCAGCATACACAAGTACCTGGATGGCTGCAAGGAACTCTGCATTTAGCATGATGAAAAGGGATGCTATCCCCAGAAACATCATAGCAAGATAGAGGGCGCTATGGAATATCTCCCTTGCTTTTATAACCGAAACGGCACAGAAAATCGTAATGAGCGATATTATAAAGAAGAAAATCAGTTCAAAATTCACTTTTTTTCACCCTCTATTTTCTCACTTGCAGATTTTTTTGTCCTATCAAGACGGTCGATGCCGTATAGGAGCGATTCCCTGTCGTACCCTGCTATCTCGTACTCAGGGCTGTTTTTAAGAACGCCTTTGCCAACACAGTAATCGATGCAAAGCCCGCAGAATATACATCTGCCAAGGAAGATATTGAATTCCTCAATCTTCTTCTTCCCGTCAGAACCGACTGTGACTTTCAGTTCTATACATTTATTCGGGCAGATCTTGGCGCACGCGCCGCAGCCCATGCATTTCTCATGATCGTACAGATGGAGTCCTCTGAAACGTTTCGGCGGTGTCAGCCTCTCTTCAGGGTACTGTACTGTTATCGGAGTTTTGAATAGGTGTTTCCCGACTACTTTTAAGGGACGCAAATGCGACAGGTTCACTAATTTCTCTATCATTTCAATACTACCAGCACGAAACTTGTTATAAGGATATTCAATAATGCGATAGGGATTAGTACCTTCCAGCCAATCCCTATCATCTGTGTGATCTTTATCCTGGGCAGGGTTGCCCGAATCCACATGAGAATGACGATGATGATATACATCTTTACTATAAATATCCCTGCTTCAAGGATGACTGGCACGATACCTGACATGGACGAAATAAATGTCGAGATGACAGGCAGATACCATCCGCCAAAGAACAGGGCAACCATAAGTGCTACTGCAACAACCATGTGTATATATTCTGCAAACAGGAGAAGGGCAAATCTCATGCCGCTGTATTCCGTATGGAATCCTGCTACAAGTTCAGACTCGCTTTCAGGCAGGTCGAACGGGATCCTGCCCATCTCTGCAATTGCAGCCACAAAGAATACCAGAAACCCGATGGGCTGGAGGAATACAAACCAGATATTTTTCTGTGCATCGACAATCTCTGTCATACTGAGGGAGCCGACAAATATAATTATTCCGATTATGGACAGTACCAGAGGGATCTCATAGCTCAAAGACTGGCCGACTGCACGCATCCCGCCAAGGAGCGTGTACTTGTTGTTTGAACCCCATCCTGCCATGATTATAGCAATGGTCGAAAGTGATGCAACCGCCACGATATAGAGCACACCGATATTAAGATCTGATACGATAAGACCGCCTGCAAGAGGGATTGAAACCGCAGGCAGAACTGCAAATAAAAACCCCACAGCAGGTGCAAGTATAAAGACGGGTTTATCTGCCTTTTTTGGTATTATATCTTCTTTTGTAATGAGTTTGGCACCGTCAGCAATTGGCTGGAGCAGCCCGAATTTCCCTGCACGGTTCGGCCCGTATCTGATCTGGACCCTGGCTATCAGTTTCCTTTCAAGCCAGGTCAGGAACAGGACATTTAATGACAGAAATGTGATTATACCAATTGCTCCTATGGCACTTTTTACCAGTGGGTTTTTTAGTATTCCCATTATAATTTCTATTATGTCCACGTATATCACTCATCACTAAGTCTAACTGTTTCTATTCATCCTTTCCATCCTTTCTATTCATCTTCTATCTATCAATCTCTCCTAGAACTATGTCGATACTTGCAAAATTGACTATGACGTCGGGGATTATATCCCCCTCTGCAAATGCTGGAAACGCCGAGAGGTTGCAAAATGCAGGACTTCGGATCTTCAGCCGGTAGGGGTTTCTGTTTACACCGTCACTTATAAGATGTACTGCAAGCTCCCCTCTGGGGGATTCGACCCTGCTGTACACCTCACCCTGCGGCGGTTTTAAGAATTTCGGGGTATTTGCCTTGTAATCGCCCTCAGGCAGATTATCCAGTGCCTGCTGTATAATCTTCACACTCTCCCTCATCTCGGCCATCCTGACATTAAACCTTGCAAGGGTATCCCCTTCTTTTTGTGTGCATACCTTGAAATCAAACCGGTCATAGATCGAATAGGGGTCTATCTTCCTTATATCGTATTCAACACCACATGCCCTGAGGTTCGGGCCGGTTACCCCCATATTGATAGCATCTTTCTTTTTAAGTATTCCAATACCCCTGCACCTGCCAAGAAATACCTCGTTATTATAAAAATATTCCTCATAATCGTCAAAATATGATGGGAGGGCATCGACAGTCTTCCTGCACTGTTCAACAAAACCTTCCGGCAGATCGTATCTAACCCCTCCAAACCAGATATAGGTGTATAAAAGTCTCTGTCCTGTTACCATCTCTAAAAGGTCGAGTATCCGCTCCCTCTCCCTGAAACCGTACATGAGCACAGTCCATGCACCGACATCTGCACCAAAAGTACCTACAAAAAGCAGGTGGCTTGCAAGCCTCTGGAGTTCAAGCATTATGATGCGTATATATTCAGCCCTCTCAGGGACATCTATCCCCAGTATCTCTTCAACTGCCTGTACATACACCATGTTGTTTGTAATCGAGGAGACATAGTCAAGCCTGTCTGTAATCGGCAGGAACTGCACATAATTTCTGTTTTCCGCAAGCTTTTCAATACCTCTATGAAGATATCCAATGACAGGTTCGATTTTGACCGCACGTTCACCATCAAGCCTTGTAACAAGCCGTGCAACACCGTGTGTACTTGGGTGCTGCGGTCCGATATTGATAATCATCTCGTTTGGATTTCTTGTTTTAATCTTTTTTATGACAGCTTCCATAACTACTTCTCCTACTTTCCCTCGTACTACTTCTCGTCGTACCAGGGGTTTTCCACAAGCTTAAAACTCTTTCTCAATGGATGGCCTTCAAAATCGTCAGGATTTAATATCCTCGTCAGGTTTGGATGGCCTTTGTATCTGATGCCCATCAGGTCGTAGGTCTCTCTCTCATGCCAGTTTGCACTCCTCCAGATGGACGTGACTGAGTCAATTTCAGGCTGTTTTTCAGGCTCTTTTTTTGGCAAAACTGCCTTTACGGTAACAAGGTTCTTGTTTGAATATGACCAGATATGATATACTGACTCGAATCTATCTTCGTATTCCACTCCAGAGATGTTTGAGAGGTGGTCAAATCCCATATCGAATAGGGTCTGGCAGACCTTTACTATGTCCTTTCCATCGATTGTTATGACAAGCCTTCTTTCCCTTTGAACCTTTGAATCTGTTATAACTCCTTTTAACTTCGAGTCTATCTCATCGAGGATATCGCTTTTCATTTCTGGCTTTGTTTCTGGCTTGGACTCTGCCGTCATTTCCTGTACCTCTCAATTTCGCCTTTTAAGACCTTTTCCTGGAGTTTCAATATACCATATATAAGAGCCTCGGGTCTCGGAGGACATCCTGGGATATGGACATCGACCGGGATTATCCTGTCAACACCATCAACAACACTGTAAGAATCATAAAACGGACCTCCGCATATCGCACATTCGCCCATTGCAATAACATATTTTGGTTCAGGCATCTGTTCATACAGCCTCCTCACGTTTGGAGCCATCTTTTTTGTGAGCGTGCCTGCGACAATCATCAGGTCAGACTGCCTCGGCGATGCTCGAAATAGCATCCCGAACCTCTCGAATGTGTCAAACCTGGACGCCCCTGTGGCCATCATCTCTATGGCACAGCATGCAAGTCCAAAGGTCATCGGCCACATAGACCTCATCCTGGCCCAGTTGAATATCAGCTTGTCGAGACTTGTGGTTATTACATTTGGCAGTTTTACGCCCATTCCAGCGCCCCCTCTTTCCATGCATATCCAAGACCGATACATAAGATAACAATAAATATGGCCATCTCAATAAAAGCAAACATTCCAAGCTGATTAAATACCACTGCCCACGGGAACATGAATACAACCTCTACATCAAAAACTGCAAACAGGATCGCAATCATATAAAACTGGACGTTGTGCTGGTACTGACCTTCGCCTGTCGGGACGATACCGCATTCGTAGCTGACGTATTTCTCTTTCTCTGGCTTGGTAGGTCTAAGCAGCCCGCCCACACCCATTATGATAAATGGAAATGCTATACCTATTATTACAAGAATTGCCACAGGGATATAGCCGTCTGTCAAAGCCAAATAAATCACCTACTGAGAAATCTTATTCCTCTTTACCTAAACATATCGATTTAATATAAAAGTTTTTACCTACGTTCAGGTCTTGCGCAATTCTTTGCACAGCCGTTAACGGTTACCGTTCTTAACAGTTAGACTTAATTAGACTCAAAATTAGACTCAATTAAGACGGTTAATGGATGTCGTTAATAGGTTAATTAGGTTAATGCAGCTTTTTATCGCGTGACCTTATATGTTTTTATTGTTTCGTATAATTTACGTGCCTTTGTGTCCTTTTCAAAATGGGTTCGTATAGGCTCTATCAGGCGGTCTAAATATTCTGCTACCGCTATTTTCAGGTCCATCGGATGCAGTTTTTCTTTTTTGAAATCCATTTCCATGTCCTCATAAGAGTAATAGGACACATCCCCTCCAAATTTCTTTGGCCTTTTAATCTCAAACTCGTCAAATGCCCTGAAGATGATTTCTTTCGAATATTCGACTACAGGATTGCCTTCGACAACTTTTGCAGGGCAGTATGCACGGTTAATCTTTTTCTTTATAACCTCTTTTGAATCATGGACAAATATCGAGGATTCTGGTATCGATTTTGACATCTTTGAGCTGATTGAAATATCTACCGACGAATTTTCGTCAAACCCCAAAGCGTCCTTTGGTCCAGAGAGTCCCAGCAGCATTTTGTGTGACACTACTACCGGTTTTCCATTGACACCTTTATTGGAGTAATTGAATGATTTCACTACCTCTTTTTTACCTGCTATCTCCCTTGCGAGCATGTTTACCTTCCTCTGGTCAAGACCGAGCTGGCAGATATCTGCACCTATATGAAATATATCGGCACACTGCATCGAAGGGTAGAACATAAGCGCTGCCTGTTTTGAGTCCTCACCGGCCCTCCCTGCTATTGTAAGGCTCCTCTTGGTCCTTGTAACTGAGTGGTTTTTTGCAATTAAAATGACCTTCTTCCAGTATTCCGGGTCGTCAAAAAATGCCTTGTGCCATACTACCTCGACCTTTTTCATATCGACTCCGCTGGCTTTCCAGACTTCGACAAAATACCTGCCTGCATCCCTTATCTGATCTAAATCCCCGCCAAACTTGTTGTTAATCCAGGCAAAGGAATCTGCCAGGAGAAGCTTGAAACTGATACCCGCGTTTATAAGGTTTTTCAGTAATAACGGCCGGTAGATACCAACAGGCAGATGGGCAATACCGCTTGGCTCGAACCCGTCATAGGCTACCGGATGTTCTTTTGTTTCCAGCAGGGTCTTGAGTTCATCGTCTGTAATTATCTCTTCTCCAACACTTTTGATAAGTTCCAATCTGACCTCTAAATCCATTTTTCTCACAACACTTCCACTTCTGCTTCTTCAGCCTGTTTTCTACTCTTTCTGCTATTTCTGCTAAACTTATTCCTGCTAAACTTAAATCTAACGCCACTTATAAATGCCTTTTTGTCAGCCTGCGGCTTTTATAAATACTTTTGAAGATAAGATGGTATCACAGATAAGATAGTATCACGAGGTACAAAGATTATAATTATATCGAAGGTTAATATCTATATCTATGCTAGGCGAACTTTATGCAATCGGGGCGGCAATATTGTGGGCGGCGTCGTCGATTTTTACAAAGAAAGTAGTTGACAGGGCAGACATCTTTGTATTGAATTTTGTCAGACTGATATTTGCATCGATCTTTTCGTTTATAATATATATCGCTATCAGGGGCTTTGAGTTCGATATCTCCTTTCGTTCTCTCTTTTTTCTAACACTCGGTGCTACAATGGCAATCATATTTGGAGATGCACTTTATTTCAGGAGCATGCAGTTTGCAGCTATTTCGAGAGTAATCCCTGTCTCATCGACATATCCTCTCTTTACAATCTTTATCGCCTATTTGCTTTTAGGTGAACCTATTACGGTCAGTATAGTAATCGGGACAGTCTTAATCGTGTTTGGTGTCTCACTGCTCGGGTTGAAAGATGACTCTGATATCAGTGAGGAGAGAGATGCCACAAAAGGTGTATTCCTTGCACTTGTAACCGCGGTTACCTGGGCGAGTGGGATTACGGTGATGAAGATGGGTCTTGTGGATACTGACCCGTTTCTTGGTAATGTGATGAGGCTGCCGTTTCTTATACCTCTTGTCTACCTGATAGTCATACCACGCACAGGATATAGGAAACCATTCCAGCTCGAAAGGGATGTCTATATCTATATGAGTCTTGCAGGGGCTACTGCACTTGCTGTTGGGGCGACACTATTTTTAATGAGTATGTCAATCCTTGAAAGTACTGCTGAAGCGACTGCACTCTCTTCGACTACGCCCTTTTTTGCTACCATGTTTGCTGTGATATTCTTTAAAGAAAGAGTCAATTTGAAGGGTTTAACTGGGACGTTACTTATTGTTTTGGGGATATGGAAGCTGTTATTCTAGGTGCAGGTTTGTAGAAGGGTTTTAGATATGGGGATATGGGTAAAGATGGGCGATGTAACGATGTAAGATTGGTAACGTTTAATCTATCATCTATCCCGTATTATCTATCATCTATCCCGTATTCTGCCCACTTTTTATCTACAAGCTCTTTTATCTCTCCTGACATGGCAATCTCGTCCGGCCAGTCCCTTAAAAATCCCTCTTCTTTCCATTTGACTGTGGCGTCTATCCCCATTTTCGACCCGATGTTCGGCAGGGATGTTGCCTGGTCAAGTGAATCAGATGGTGCCCCGTCCACTATGGTGATATCCCTTTTCGGGTCAATCCTGTTTGAAACCGCCCATATTACTTCACTGATATTCTGCACGTCCACATCGTCGTCCAGTACGATAATCGTCTTGGTGAACATCATCTGCCCCATCCCCCAGATAGCGAACATGACCTTCTTTGCATGGCCTGGATACCTCTTTTTAATAGATACTATCAGGAGGTTGTGGAATACCCCTTCAACAGGCAGGTTGATATCGACAATCTCAGGCAGCTGAAGCCTGATAAGCGGCAGGAATATCCTCTCAATCGCCTTTCCGATATACGAATCTTCCATCGGGGGTTTGCCGACTATTGTGGCAGGGTAGATGGGGTCTTTCCTGTGCGTGATGCACGTAACATGGAAAACAGGGTAGGTGTCTGAAAGGGAATAATAACCCGTGTGGTCTCCAAACGGGCCTTCAATTCGCATCTCTTTTGTGTCAACATATCCTTCGAGGATGATCTCTGCATTTGCAGGCACCTGGATATCCAGGGTCTCGCATTTTACAAGCTCAACTGGCTTTTTCCTGATAAACCCAGCAAAAAGCATCTCGTCAAAACCATCAGGGAGTGGAGTGGCGGCAGAGAATATCGTGGCCGGGTCGCTGCCAAGTGCCACGGCAACCTCCAGGCGTTCACCCTTCCTTCCGGCATCTTCAAAATGTTTTGCACCGTGCTTATGTACGTGCCAGTGCATGCCAGTTGTATTTTTATCATAGACGTGCATCCTGTACATCCCGACATTTCTCTTTTTGGTTTCCGGGTCGTTTGTGAAGACAAGCGGGAGGGTTATGAACCGCCCACCATCTTTTGGCCAGCATTTTAGAATCGGGAATTTTGTTAAGTCAACTTCATCCCCTTTTATGATGACGTCTTTACACGGGCCGCTCTTTACGGTTTTCGGCGGGAATGACATTATCTCCCCGAGCTTTGATATGCCTTTTATCTTGTCTCTAAGCGATGAAGGTATCTCTGGCTTCAAAAGCCCTGCAAGGCTCTCTCCAATGCCTTCAAGGCGGTCTGTTTTAAGTGCGAGCTTCATCCTCTCCATCGAGCCAAAGATGTTTGCCAGGATGGGGATATCGCTGCCTTTGACATTCTCAAAGAAGATGGCAGGCCCGTTTTTTTTCGAGACCCTGTCAAGTATCTCGGTTACTTCAAGTTCGGGATCAACCTCTACCCTGACCCTCTTTAACATACCCTTATCTTCAAGCACATTGATAAATTCTCTTAGATCCCTGTACGCCATTGTATCTTGATATAAAGGCATAAAAGCTTATAAAGTTTGTTTAGCTAGTTGTTAAAAGATTATGAACACTGAGATGAACACCGGCATTCCAGAACGTGAGAAGGCGAAGAGAATCCACAGGATGTTCGCATCAATAGCCAGAAGATATGATTTCCTAAATACTGTCCTCAGTTTAAATAGGGACAGATACTGGAGGACATTTACCGCTGAGAGGTCTGGACTTTCTGGTGGTGGACTTGCACTGGATGTTGCCACGGGTACAGGTAAACTCGCTGCTGAACTGGCGAGGAAGGCAGGGCCTGACGGGACGGTTATCGGAGTCGATTTCTGTAAAGAGATGCTTGACATCGGGAGGGCTGATGGTGGAGCAAGAACAAGGCCGCCTCACATACCTGTAAAATGCATGGCAGAAAATCTTCCATTTAGTGATAATACCTTTGACTGTGCAACGATAGGG
>WAQR01000261.1 GCA_015520145.1 Candidatus Hydrothermarchaeota archaeon | reverse complement strand
GTGCTGGGGAGGGCGGGGACAGAGAGGGAGAGAGGGGGGTGAATCCTTGAGATATTCTCTGTTCCTGACTGCCATACTGCTGGTGTTCATCGTTCATCCTGTCCAGGCAGCAGCCCCGTTCTCATACGGGTTCAATATCAATGTTTCGATAGACGAAAAAGAGCATGCAGCGGTGATTGAAGAAATAGAAATAACTGCTGGTGAGAACCCTGTTTATATCCCTGCTCTGGTATCCCGTCTGTCGAATAGGGGATACAAACACCTCCTGAACCTTTTCCCTGTGATACAGGAGAAGAGAGTCCCGTTAGATATCCAGAATCTGACAGGGTCTGTTGATGGTATCGAAATAGAGCCTACTACCAGGATCGAAGGAAACGCGACTGTAATATCCCTCCCTGTGAACGTGACAATCTCTCCAGGCGATACAATAAAGGTCAGATTTTCCTATGAGACAGACGACCTGGTAAGCCCGATACTGCTGTTTAAAGAGGTGAACATCCCTATTACTGCCATAGACTATCCCACGTCCAGGTTTAATGTCACGGTATCCATACCCCCCGGTAATTTTGTCACCTATTCCGATGACGATATCGTAGTCAGAGATTATACCGAAATGAGTTATATCAGCAGCAATCTCTCTCCAGATGAGACCGAATACCTCTTTTTCGAATATACAAAACTCCCCATGCCGCGCCTGCCGTTTCAGGCGTCAAAGATATTCTGGATGCTCAGTATCCTGCTCATTGTTGTGTGGATGCTGCGCCATGCGTGGATCGGCAGGTTCGATGTGGTGTTCGATGGGAAGAAGTTCAATGTCAAAATAAAAAATAACAGTTACAGAGATAAGATATTTGAAATCAGGTTTGTGTTCGACGATAAAAGTGCCGGGAAGAAGAAGGAGGGTAACCGCGGTGGTAGAGGTGCGGGCTCTGCTCTACTGCCTGCGTATCGCCGTATCCGTGTATTTACGGCTAGAAAGAAGAAGAGTAGAAAGAAGGAATTCCGCGAGAGGGATATATTAGTGCCTGCAAAGGATATGCTGGAGAAGGATATCTATATACCTGATACGACACTTGCAGGGAAATATGAGGTGAGGATCTATCTAAGAGACCAGGAAGACGATATCGCCATAGATAAAAAATCGATTCAGGTGGTGGTGTAGGTGGGTAGAATAAAGAGAATGAATATAAAAAAGATTATTATATCCATACTGGTGCTGGTTTTCATTCTAACTGCTGTTAGTATATTTTTCCAGGAGTATGGCTGGAAGAAGGAGACCGGGAAAAATATAACACCCGTCTCCACCATCCCACCACTGAGAGTGGCAGAGGCCATTATGAGGGATGGACTTGGCCTTGCGCAGGAGGGCAGGTACGAGGAGGCGATTAAAAAGTATGAGCAGGCAATAGAGATAAAACCAGATTACGAGACAGCCTGGAGCAACAAGTGTTATGCCCTCATCAAACTTGAGAGATATGAAGAGGCAGTTGAGTGTTATGATATCACTCTGGATATACAACCAGAGTACTGGACAGCCTGGAGCAACAGGGGCAGCGCATTACTGGCGCTTAACAGGACTTATGACGCCCTTGAATCTTTTGATGAGGGTATAAAGCTCAATCCCCGGGACAGCAGTTTATACTACAAGAAGGGTGTTGCACTGGAGAGGCTGGGGAAGTGGGAGGACGTCCTGGAGAATTACTACAAGGCGGTGGAGCTGGATAGCGAGAATGCGGCTGCATGGTACAGTATGGGCGTGCTTCTAACTGAGATGAACGAGACGAAGGAAGCGATAAAAAGCTTTGATATGGTCACCAGGATTGAGCCAGATAATATTGAAGCATGGAAGGCAATGGGTACGCTTTTCACCTATACTGGAGAGTTCGAAAAGGCTCTTGCAGCCTATGACCAGGCATTGAGACTTGACCCGGATGACAGCGATACACTCAATGACATGGGGGTAATCCTGGTGAAGCTCAACCGATATGATGAGGCAATAGAGAGCCTTAAAAGGTCTACACAGACCAATCTTACAAATGTTGAGGCATGGGTCAATCTAGCAGCAGCGTATTCGAATTTGGGTGATGATGAGAAGGCTGAGTCCGCACTTACGAGGGCGAGAGAGCTTGGTTATGAGGGCGAAGTATAGGTTATTTCCGTTCTGTTAACATGGCAATCCATGGAACTGTCCAATTAGCCCTTTTATTTAAAAATCTTTCTAGAGGATTTTGATTAACTTCACTTGATTTTCTCATTATTTATTGTAATTGATAGACCAATACGGTTATCATGTAACGATGCGGTTGTGGTCTCCAATTCCCTTATCAGTCCAAAATCCGTATCAGACTTCGTATGAATAATATGTATTCTAATAAAGATGTCATGATTATAGAACCGGTGGACTGATATTAATATGTTTTGAAGAAATGGGTTAAGTGACTCAGTGACTCTAAGAGATGGGAGAGTTTTAAAAATCCTCAATAGTTTAAGTTGACAGCACCAGATAACACAGGTGTAACTACGAGTTGTTCTAACCCTATAATCGAGCTATAACAATTATCCCACTTATTATTAGGTTAAATTAACAGTGAGATCGTGAGAAATTTAGGAAGATATATAT
>WAQR01000260.1 GCA_015520145.1 Candidatus Hydrothermarchaeota archaeon | reverse complement strand
ACATTTGCGGTCGAGAACACAAATAAGAAGAGCATTGCCAGGAAGGTTGTGGTGGCCATTGTCAGACCTGTTACCATTGCACCTGCAATTCTCTTGCTAATCGTCCCTTCCCGTCTGACAAGTAGCCTTGTTGTGAGTAATATGTCTGTGTCTACAGAATAACCTATGAGGAGCAGGAGTGCCACAAAAGATCCCGGGGAAAGAGGGATGCCCAGGATAATCATCACAGCGAATGTTACTACGATATCTGAGAATGCAGACAGGACAACGGCAAAAGATGGTACAAATGTCCTGAACCTGACGAATACAACTACTGCCATGAACAGGAATGCAATGACCACAGCCCTCATTGCCCCTTCTACGAAGAGAGTGGAAAATGAAGGGCCGACACTCTGGATAATTATCTCGTCTTCTTTAACACCTCTCTCTTTTAATAATGTCTTCAATCTCTTTTTCTGGTCTGAGTTTAAGACCTCTACAATCTCGATATCCTCCCCGGTTTTCCCTGTGAGATAGTCTTTTGTCCTGCTGGATTTGGACTCATAGCCAAATTCTTTACGTATCAGGTCTACGGAATCTAGGCCTGGGGGTGACTCTTTTATTACTATCAGTGTCCCGCCTTTGAATTCAATGCTTTTTGGAATTGCGTCTGCCTGGTAATTGTATCCAATAATAACCAGGGCTATTAGGAGCATGAGAAATGGGATTACTATGAGTTTTTTTATGTTCCCTTTTGATATGATATCCGCAATGTCCATCTATAATGTCCTCCATCAGCAATACAATAAATAAATATAAAAGCCTTTCCCACTAACCACTACTCGCCTGGAGAAGAGTACATATTAATTCTATTAATTCTACTAATTCTACCAATTCTACCGCACCCTACTCCTACCGCATCACCTGGCACTGTATCTTCTGGCACTGTAAGACACTGTAATCTAAATAAGATTATCCATGTTACACCATTATTCATTGTAAAATGGAATTTGCGAGAATATTGAGAATATATTGGGAATATTTACTGGACATGCCCGGTGATAATCTCGGTTTTTTAAAGAGGTTAACTTAATAAAATAATTACACACGGCATAACACATGGTGTTTGAAATGAGGATGAAAGGTTCTAGGGCAATTGTGAAATCTCTTGAGAATGAGAACGTCGAGGTCATATTTGGGATACCAGGCGGTGCAACCATCCCTCTATTTGACGAGCTTTATGATTCATCTATCAGGACGATACTGGTAAGGCATGAGCAGGGGGCTGCCCATGCCGCAGAAGGATATGCAAGGGTCTGCGGGGAGGTGGGTGTGTGTACTGCGACATCGGGTCCTGGTGCAACGAATCTTACGACAGGGATTGCAGATGCGTATCTTGATTCGTCTCCTATTGTCGCATTTACAGGCCAGGTTGCAACACCGTTTCTTGGAAAGGATGCATTCCAGGAAGCCGATACGATGGGTATAACAATGCCGATAACAAAACACAATTTCCAGCTCCGCAGTGTGGAGGAGATACCGGGTGTTATCAAGACCGCTTTTACACTTGCAAGAACAGGGAGGCCAGGGCCTGTTGTTATAGATATGCCAAAGGATATGCAGGAAAAAGAGGCGGATATAAAGTTCCCTAAGAAAGTGGATATAGAGGGTTATAGACCCACGTTGAAGGGTCATATTAGGCAGATAAAAAAAGCTGCTGAAATGCTTCTTGATGCCAGGATGCCTATTATATTTGCAGGTGGCGGGATAATAATATCCGGAGCGGAGAGGGAGCTGTATGACCTCTCGGCCCTGCTTCAGGCACCTGTGACGACATCGCTTATGGGTAAGGGCGCGTTTCCTGAGGACCATCCCCTGGCACTTGGTATGGTGGGGATGCATGGGAGGAAGGCTGCGAATTATGCAATTAATGATGCTGATGTAATGCTTGCGGTGGGTGTGAGGTTTTCTGACCGCTCTACTGGTGCGGTGAGCTGTTTCGCTCCTGAGGCAAAGATTATCCATGTGGATATCGATCCCGCAGAGATAGGGAAGAATGTGAGGGTGGATCTCCCTGTTGTGGGTGATGCAAAACTTGTCTTGCAGGATCTGATTAAGTTGATAAAGGAAAGTATTAAAAAGGGCAGCAGGGGGGGAAAGGGCGGCAGGACTACTGCATGGCAGGAGAAGGTGAAGAGATATATAAAGGAGTTTCAGCCGAGGATGGATTATGATGATATACCGCTGCATCCTGCAAGGGTTATTAAGGAGATTATGGGTGCATTGAAACCTGATGATATCCTGGTGACCGAGGTCGGGCAGTGCCAGATGTGGGCGGCACATTTTTGCAGTATAACCAGGCCGAGGACGTTTATTTCGTCAGGCGGGCTTGGGACTATGGGTTTTGGTTTCCCTGCGGCTATGGGTGCGAAGGTCGCAAGGCCTGATAGGAATGTTATAGATATTGCAGGGGATGGGAGTTTTTTGATGAACTGTCAGGAGCTGGCAACGGTTGTGGAGAATGATATTCCTGTTGTGGTTGCGGTGTTTAATAACAGGTATCTCGGGATGGTGAGGCAGTGGCAGGAGATATTCTATGATAGGCGGTATTCGGGCGTGGATCTTGGGACTCAGCCTGATTTTGTTAAGCTTGCTGAGGCGTTCGGTGCAGAGGGGATGAGAGTGGAGAGGCCTGAGGAGATCGCACCGGCTGTGAGGGAGGCATTTAAGTCAGGGATGCCGACGGTTATTGATGTTATGATTGCCCATGAGGAGAATATCCTGCCGATGGTGCCTCCTGGGAGGTGCCTTAAGGATATTATTGAGTGATAGAGGAATAGAGGACTGAAGAGAGGATGAGCCGAGGATGAGAGCTTAAGAGGGATGAAGATGGATGATGGATATATTTTGGCTGCAATGGTTGAGGATAAACCCGGGGTGATGCAGAGGATTTCAGGGCTTTTTAGGAAGAGGAATTTCAATATTGACAGCATATCTGTCGGGAGCTCTGAGAAGCCCGGGGTTTCGAGGATGACGCTTACGGTGACAGGGGATAGCCAGATTTTGGAGCAGGTGATAAAGCAGTTGAGTAAGCTTGTTGAGGTGATTAAGGTTACTAGACTTGATGAGGGTGAGGCTGTTACAAGGGAGCTGGCGCTGGTTAAGATCGGGACAAGAGATGAGAGTGAGAGGGCTGAGGTGGTTCAGTATGCGAATATTTTCAGGGGGAGGATAGTTGATGTACATAAGGAGTCTTTGATTGTGGAGATTACCGGTGATAGGCCGAAAATCGATGCATTTATTAATCTGGTGGATGTGTATGGTATTAAAGAACTTGCTAAGACCGGTCTGACTGCTATGACCAGGGGGTAAGGTTCGAAATAAGGATATGTGATGATGAGGAAGTGAGATAAGATGGATAGGATATATTATGATGAAGATGTGGATGTTGAGGTTTTGAAGGGTAAGACGATTTCTGTGATAGGTTATGGGATACAGGGTGCTGCCCAGGCACAGTGTCTTAAGGATTCTGGGTTTGATGTTGTTGTGGGATTGAGGGAGAACGGGCCGTCGTGGGTCAGGGCGAAGGAGGATGGTATGGATGTGGTTACTGTTGAGGAGGCTGCGAGGAGAGGCGATGTGTATATGATGCTTACTCCTGATATGACGCAGAAGGATATTTATTATAGGTATATTGAGGGGAATTTGAAGTCAGGGGATGCGCTGTATTTTTCCCATGGGTTTAATATTACGTATAATCTGATAAAGCCGCCGGAGGATATTGATGTTATTCTTATTGCGCCAAAAGGGCCTGGGGCGAAACTCAGGGAGGAGTATTTGAATGGGTTCGGGATCCCAGGGCTTGTTGCGGTGTATCAGGATTATTCAGGGATGGCGAAGGAGAAGGCGCTGGCACTGGCGAAGGGGATGCACCTTACTAAGGCGGGTGTGTTTGAGTGCACGTTTGATGAGGAGACGCTGAGTGACCTTTTTGGTGAGCAGGCGGTTTTGTGCGGGGGGAGTGTGGAGCTGATTAAGGCAGGGTTTGAGACGCTTGTGGAGGACGGTTTCCCGCCGGAGATCGCGTATTTTGAGGTCCTGCATGAGTTGAAGCTGATTGTGGATCTTATACAGGAGGGCGGTATCGAGTATATGTGGAGCAGGGTGTCTGAGACTGCCAGGTACGGCGGGCGGACGAGGGGAAAGCGGGTGATTGACAGCCGGGTGAAGGAGAACATGAAGGCGGTACTTCAGGAGATTAAGGACGGGACGTTTGCACATGAGTGGATTTCTGAGTATATGATCGGACTCCCGAAGTTCGAGATTATGAAGAGGACCGAGAGCGAGCATGAGATCGAGAAGACGGGGGCGAAGATCAGGGAGATGTTCAGGAAGGGGTAGGGGGTTAGGGCACCACCCCCTTCTCATATATGAGCTACTATATTTGGTTCCAGAGTAGGAGATATACCATATCTCCTTCATATACACCTTATCAACCTAATCAACCAACTCAATCCAAAAATCCCAGCTTCCTCTTCATCTCCTCAATCTCATCAATGATAAGCAATATCGCTGCACCAAATGCCTGCTCTGACCTATATCCCCTGATTACATCTGTTATTACACTTCTTGCCTTCTCCAGGTTGTCGTTCTTCTTCACCATAATCATCCCAGATTACCACTTTCATTATTTAAGTACTTCTGGATATACTTAAATGACATATAAATATTTCGGTTTT